>CAJBKH010000125.1 GCA_903953615.1 uncultured Bacteroidota bacterium | reverse complement strand
TTACTTTGTTGCTATCAATTCCCAAAATTTGAGTATTGGCAATCCCTACTGTTGCAAAGGCTTCGTTGAATTCAAAATAATCTACATCGGCAATTGTTTTGCCTGCTTGGGCCAAAGCTTTTGGCAAAGCTTTGCTTGGTGCAGTGGTAAACCACTCTGGCGCATGCTCGGCATCAGCAAAACCAATCACTTTAGCAATTGGTTTTAACCCCAAAGCTTCCATTTTTTCTTTGCTCATTAATACCAAAGCCGCTGCGCCATCGTTCATAGTACTTGAATTGGCCGCTGTTGCGGTTCCCTCTTTATTGAAAGCAGGTTTCAAACTAGGAATTTTATCAAAGAATACATTTTTGTATTCTTCGTCTTGACTAAACAAAGTCACATTGCCTTTTTTATCAGTTAATTCAACTGGTACAATCTCTTCAGTAAATTTACCATCGGCCCAAGCTTGAGCAGATTTTTTATAAGATGCAATCGCAAAAGCATCTTGGTCTTCTCTACTAATTTTATATTCTGTAGCACACAAGTCAGAGCACCAACCCATCATTTGGTGGTTATAAGCATCTATCAAACCATCGTTCGATAAACCATCTACCATTGTTATGTTGCCATATTTATAACCTGTTCTGCTGCCCATCATGTAATGTGGCACTTGGCTCATGTTTTCCATACCACCTGCTACAATTACATCGGCTACACCGGTCATAATTTGTTGTGCACCCAAGGATACTGATTTCATACCGCTGGCACATACTTTATTGATGGTGGTAGCTTGCACTGTATTTGGCAAACCTGCATGCATCGCTGCTTGGCGGGCAGGGGCCTGACCTAAACCAGCTTGCAATACGCTTCCGAAATACACTTCTTGTACTTCTTCGCCTTTTAAATTAATTCTATCTAAAGCACCTTTAATAGCTGTTGCGCCTAGTTTTGTTGCTGGCACACCAGATAATGAGCCCATGAATCCACCTAGTGGAGTTCTTACTGCTGAAACGATGTATACTTCTTTTGACATGAGTCTTTTTTTTAGTTGCGCAAAAATAAGGATTTTTTTGGCTCCTTCATTTCTTTTAATTTTATATCAAATATTGCCTTAAACTATACTTAATTTGTAGTGATAATAAAATGAAGTATTACTTAATTGCAGGCGAGGCTAGTGGTGACTTACACGGTGCCAATCTCATGAAGAACATCAAGGCTTTGGATCCACAAGCTGAGTTCCGATTTTGGGGTGGCGACTTAATGCTAGCCGAAGGTGGCACCTTGGTGAACCATTACCGCGAACGCGCTTTTATGGGCATTACCGAAGTTATTAAGAATTTAGGCAAAATATTGGGCTTCATGAAACAGTGCAAACAAGATGTTTTAGACTATCAGCCCGATGCCCTCATCTTAGTCGACTACCCTGGTTTCAATTTAAAAATTGCCAAATTCGCAACCAAGCACAATATCACAGTTCACTATTATATCAGTCCTAAGGTATGGGCTTGGAATACCCGTCGCGTTTACAATATAAGGCGCGATGTAAAATACATGTACACCATCCTGCCATTTGAAACGGCTTTCTACAAGCGCTATGGCATGTCGGTTGACTATGTGGGCAATCCCATTTGCGATGCCATTCACCAATACCCTTTTGCACCGCATTTTAAGGAAGAACATCAATTCACCAAGCCAGTTGTTGCCTTATTGCCTGGCAGTCGCTTAGCCGAGCTGCGATATGTATTACCAAGCATGCTTTCGGTGGTGAAGCAGTTTCCCGATTATGAATTTATATTGGCTGCCACCAATGCCATTGATGATGCCACTTATGATTCTTACTTAAAAGATACACCCATTCGCATTATCAAAAACCAAACCTACGATGTATTGGCCAATGCCCATGCGGCTTTGGTATGCAGTGGTACTGCTACTTTAGAAACGGCTTTGATAGAATGCCCGCAAGTGGTTTGTTATCGCTTCAGCAATTTGAGTTATCAGATTGGTAAACGGGTGATTAAAATTCCATATATCTCATTGGTGAATTTAATCATGGATAAAAAAATTGTAACAGAACTTATTCAAGATGAATTGAGTACCGAAAACATTGCCAAGGAATTAACTAAAATATTGGATGGCGATGGCAGACGCAGCATGCAACACAGCTACAAAGCTTTGAAAATAAAGGTAGGTGATTTTGGCGCCTCACAACGTGCAGCACAACTAATTGTTAAAAGAATCGTAAAGTAAAATTAGTCAACTAAGTTGACGATTGGAGATTAAGTTATTGGGTTATTAAGTTAATAGGTTATTGAGGGAATACTTAATAACAAATAACTATTAACTATTCTTTCGG
>CAJBKH010000124.1 GCA_903953615.1 uncultured Bacteroidota bacterium | reverse complement strand
CGATGCCCTTATCGTTAATGGCAAATCAATCGCAGCGTTAGCAGAAAGAAATCCTGCTGCTTTGCCTTGGAGTGCTATGAACGTTGACGTGGTATTAGAATCTACCGGTCGCTTTACAGATGTTGAATCTGCTGGTCAACATATGACCGCTGGTGCTAAAAAAGTAGTAATCAGCGCGCCTGCTACTGGCGAAATGAAAACCATCGTGCTAGGTGTTAACGACAATACATTAGATGGTACCGAAACCATCGTTTCAAATGCTTCTTGCACTACCAATTGCTTAGCGCCAATGGTAAAAATATTAGATGATTTATGCGGCATCGAAAATGGTTTCATGACCACTATCCATGCTTACACTTCTGATCAAAATTTACAAGATGCGCCTCACAAAGATTTAAGAAGAGCAAGAGCTGCTGCTTATAGCATTATCCCTACAAGTACTGGTGCTGCTAAAGCTGTTGGTTTAGTAATGCCTCACTTAAATGGTAAATTAAATGGTAACGCGATGCGTGTACCAATTCCTGATGGATCTGTTACTGACTTTACTTGTAATGTTAGAAACGCAAAATCTAAAGACGAAATCAATGCTGCATTCAAAGCTGCTTCTGAATCTTCTATGAAAGGAATCCTTGAATTCTCTACCGACCCATTGGTATCTATCGATATCGTAGGCAATTCTCACTCTTGTATTTTCGATAGCGACCTAACCATGGTCATCGGCAATACAGTGAAAGTTGTTGGTTGGTACGATAACGAAGCAGGCTATAGCAACAGAATTGTTGATTTAATGGCTAAAATCGGAAAATAAATACCCTTTAGTAAGTTTAACGACTAATTATCAATACTTAAAAACCGCCTTGCAAAAGCAAAGGCGGTTTTTTTTTGCCAACTCCCCTATTTAACGTATGTTTGTTTTTTGTCTACTCATATTAAATATGGAAAAATAAAACTTACCACTCTCTTTCTCTTCTTATTCATGGTAATCGGTTCTGAACTTTCAGGACAGGGGAACAAATTGAGTATACAAATCGTACCCCCTAAAAATATTAGTATCTGTGGCATCAATGATACCACAACAGTTCAGGTTTACAATATTTCTGTTGGTACCATATCTGGCATAAAAGTTACACTAAATTTACCTCCCGGTACATTTTACATTAAAGGAACCGTTAAAGGTACAAGCATTAGCGAAAGCAATATATCTAACCTTAACCAACCTATTTTCAATGCGCCCAATCTAGGCATTGCAACTAATTTTTATTTTAGGGTATCGCTCACTTCGGCATGTGGATTATATTCTTACATCAGTGGCAACAATACGCCTGTAATTAGTACACGCATAGATTACACAGGCAATTTCGATTTAGGTAGTTCATTGCCCTTTTCTGCTAAAGTGCCTTCAATCCTGATTTCAACTATTACCAACCAAAGTTTTACAGGCAATGTAGGCGATGTATTTGCAAGAAATATTACAATTGGCAATTATGGTAAAGGTCCACTGCGCTCCCTCACTTTAAAACGCGTAAATGGTAAAGACCTCAAAACATTTGCAGTGAATAAAGGTACCAACACCTTTAAAGGTGATACCATTACCACAGTTTTTGGAACTGCCGATTTTAAAAAAGTGGGTAACCTCGATACTTTTCTCGACCAAAATGAAACCATTGTTTTAACAGATACTTCTAAAATTATTGCTTGTAAATTTTTAACTACGAATTACGAATTGTACTGGGGTTGCCAAGGCAGCGCTTGTCAATTGGTTAAAAATTCTGGTATCGTATTAATAAGTGCACTAAGCCCTAAAATTGTTGCCTTAGCTTACCCTGCCTACCCTGTTTGTTTTTACAACCAAACGAATACCCAGCTATTAAAAGTAACCAACGCTGGACAAAAGCCTGCATTCAATACAAAGGTAGCCATCGACCAAGGCTATTTTTATGATTTGTCGAGTTTAGATACCAATGGAATTCAAGTAAAGACTGGGTGGAAAGGCACATGGACCAAACCAATGATCGATAGTTTTGGCTACAATTATGCGTCGGGCGTTCACATTTGTTTAGGCTCCAATCCGATTGGTTCGTTTAGAATTCGTTTAGGCACATTAAATCCGAAGGATACTGTTTACATCAGTTTTAAAAACTTTACCTGTCAACCTTCTTCTTGTAATAATTTTTACTATACCAACAGTTGGATGTACTCTACAGAATACTATGACCAGTGTAACAACAAACAAAACAATCCAATGGTATGGGCCAAATATTACGACTATACAGGTGCTGTAGCTTCGGCCTTTACGCCAACAGATATCGTAGATAAGCAAAAAGGGGAATTCAGACATTTGTTCACTTACTTTTATACTTTAAACTCTGATGCTTCTGCAGCCTATGAGTTTAGTTTAGTTTTGCCTAAAGGCCTTTCGCATAGTTTGAGTACGAATGAATTTTATTTTAACAATGCGAATCTAACATCCACATGGAAACCTGACTCTTTAAGAATGCGTGGCGACACAATGGTTGGTTATTTTTCTAAAATGCCTTTTAGTCTTTCGAATGCCGAATTGATTTATTATTTAAAAGCCGATTGTTCTGTCGCTGGCTCAAATGGCAATAAAAATATTCAATTAAATATTCGCTACATTACCAGTAAATCATGTAATCCGCGCGAATGGATTAATTTGTATTGTTATTCTATGTCCATTAAAATTCACTGTATTAATACATGTGCGCAAGGCATGCGATTTAATTATTTCAGTGTGCAGCGAACATCTTATGGGGCCCCAGACAATAACAATGACGGAACGGCTGACGGAACAGGGAAAATAGATTTATTGAAAATACGCGAAGAACGCGCTATGGTTGGCGATACAATCGAAGCCTATTATATTGGAAAAGTATTAAGACCAAGAGGCACCTCAGTAAGTTGGAAATATTTGTATGTCGAAAGCGATATCGTTTATGGCTCCTTGCTCGATGTAATAAGTGCCGATGTGGTGGTATATAGAAGCGGCACTAAAAAAATAATGGGTTGCAATACTGTTAAATATAAAAAAACAGTAACAGGTGTTAATGCCCTATTTAAGTTTGACTTGAGTGTCGATTCCGTTGCACACTGCGTAGCCTCGGGTTTCGATTATAAAAACACCGACAGTGTGCGCTTGTTGGTAAAATACAAACTCACAAAAAACATCGGCCTTTATTCCTATACAACCCAATTTGCCAACTCCTTTTACACCAGCGATATTCGCAATCCGGCAACTGCTAAAAATAAATTTCAATGCGATACTTTCTCAGGTCAATTAATTTTAACGGGTTATCAATTTTTAAATTATGGGCCGGATTATTATTCCGTTAATAGTTGCACCCCCCTCAGTATTTCTCAAAGTTTTTATTTGGGCATTGGCTCCAATTCTGCCTATGCTGGCAACAATTATTTCCCTTATGAATACCGCAGCTTTGGAAGATTAAAAGAAATCATCCTGGATTTGCCAGCAGGATTTAAATTAGATAAAATGCTGCTAGGGCAATACAGAACAACTGGCTCGAACAGCTATGTTTTAGAAAACAAAGATTCTGTTAAGTGGGTATACAAAAACGGAAAATACAGTTTCGAAACTTCTAAGTATTACAAAGACTCTGCAAAAGGAAAATTTGGTTTAAGCGACGATGCATTTCAAGGTTATTTTTATGCCAATATAGTTCCAAGTTGCGAATTACCGCCTGCCGTCTACCAATACATTAGTTACGATTTTATTTTCGAAAAAAGAGGCACATTGGGTGGTGGCT
>CAJBKH010000123.1 GCA_903953615.1 uncultured Bacteroidota bacterium | reverse complement strand
GGCAACCAAACATTTATTCTGAAATACAAATCGCAATTGGGCGATCTAACCCAGTTTATTGCGGAACAAAACAAGTTAGCCCCTAAAATTAAAAACAAACTGCCTCAACTTCATGCTGCAGGTGGCTTTATTAATAGTCGCGCTTTAGAACAATGTACTGCCGAAACAGTGGCGAATTATAAAGCACAACTCATCAAAGGAAAAAAAATACTGACCCTAGCGGCTGGCATTGGTATCGATGATATGGCCTTGTCGAAAGTTTGCGAAACATTGACTGCCGTAGACAATGATGAAGACTTAAACACCCTTGCCGACTATAATTTTGAACGCATGGGCATTGCCAATATTCAGCGCATCACACAAACGGCCGAAGATTTTCTGCAAACCAACTCAGAAACATACGATGCGGTTTACATTGACCCCGACCGCAGAGATGGCGCCCAAAGACAATTGTTATTGGCCGAACACCAGCCCAATGTGATTGCATTGCTTCCCCAACTGTTGCGTATTTCGAACCATGTATGGATCAAATGTTCTCCCTTGTACGACATCGATATGGCGGTAAAAGAATTGGAAGGTATTAGCAATATTTATATTATTAGCGAACGTGGTGAGGTAAAGGAAATGTTGCTTCATATTACGAAAAATAACACTAACGAGCCAATTATTCATTGCACCGATATAGGCGCTACAGAAACTAAAACGGTTGCGTTTACCAACTTGGCAATGCCTGAAACGACTGCTTCGGCACAATTTTACTTTTATGAAGCGGGTGCTAGTTTAGTTAAGGCGAGAAGACATCATACCTATGCGGCTTCGCTTGGTTTAAACCTATTAGATAAAACAGTTCCATTTTATACGGCCGATATCCCTCATCCTAGTTTTATGGGCAAATGCATGGCGATTAAAAATAGTTTTCCTATCAACCCAAAACAAATAAAGCTGTATCTAAAGGCTGCAGGCATCCACCAAATCAATATAAAAGCCCGCGGTGTGAAAACCGATACCACGCAACTCATGAAAGCCATTGGTGTGAAAGAAGGAGGCGAAGACTTTTTGTTTTTAACTCCGCTTGCTGGCAAACAAATTGCCGTGCATTGTACGCCCTTATAGAATAGGCGTGCGGTTATAAAATATATAATCCGATACCATCGCCTTATGCCCTTCGGCCACTAACAATTGGTTGATTTGACCGCGGTGATAGGTCGAGTGATTGAACAAATGAATGAGTATTTCGTGGATGCTGTTTTCAAACTTTTGACCTTGTGAATTCACATAGTCGATGCGGTCCTCTAATGATTTACTTTTAAGTACTTCAACTGTTGCCATTGCGTTCTTATCATTCAACGGCAACAAGACTTCTAAAGTTTGAGGCGCAAAAGGACCAATGCTATTGGGTGATTTTTTAATCCGCTCTAACCAAATTAAATGGGCATTAAGAATGTGGGCCATTAAAACATGAATTCTATCATTTTTAATCACAAGGCCTTGCAGATGCTTGATAAACTTATCGTTGACCAATTGATTATAGGCATTCCATTTTTCTAAAGTTTGTTGGCCGTTTTCCATATCTGGCTTTGTGTTATATTTGCAAACAAATATCCTTATTATGGAGAACAAACCCAATCAATCGCTTTACAAAATATTAACAGCCGTTGTTATTTTATTGCTTATCGTTACGTTTTCATTGCAAAACAATACAAGCACAGAAATTAAGTTTTGGTTCTGGTCGGCCAATGCACCCTTAATAATCATTATTATTTTATGCTTTATTGCAGGACTCCTATTTGCATTGATGGCCTTTGCACCTGTATTTAAATACTCGAAACACAAGTCGCGTTTGATTGAAGAATTAAAAGCGCGCGTTGACCTTTTAGAAAAAGAAAAAACACTATAGAATTGATGAAGTATGATGTGATTGTTGTAGGTGCTGGTATTGTTGGCTTAGCCACAGCACTGCAATTAAAAAGAATGAAACCAGCGCTAAACATCCTGGTTGTAGAAAAAGAAAATAAAGTAGCGGCTCACCAAACGGGTAATAATAGCGGTGTTATACACAGCGGTATCTATTACAAACCGGGCAGTTTAAAAGCAAAAAATTGCATTGATGGTTACCACCTATTGATTGATTTTTGTAACGAACAAAACATCCCTTACGACCTATGTGGTAAAATTATAGTGGCCACTAGCGAAGCTGAACTAACCGCATTAGATAGTATTTACCAACGCGGCATAGAAAACAAATTGGAAGGCTTACGCTATATCGATGAAAAAGAAATAAAAGCCATAGAACCTCACACCGCTGGTGTAAGAGGAATTGTTGTACCACAAACAGGTATCGTCGACTATAAAGTGGTGGCTCAAAAATATGCCGAAGTGTTTCAAAATTTGGGAGGCGAATTAAAACTGAATACGAAAGTTGAAGGTGTAAAAAGCAATGCGGATGGCATTACCATTACAACGAATGTAGGTGTATTTGAAACCAAGCTGATTATTAACTGTGCAGGTTTGTATTGCGATAAAATTGCGGCTTATACTGTGGCAGATTTGCAAGTAAAGATTGTGCCGTTTAGAGGTGAATACTATTCATTAAAGAAAGAGAAACGCGCTTTGGTAAACAATTTAATTTACCCAGTGCCTGATCCAAATTTCCCATTCTTAGGTGTGCATTTCACACGCAGAATAGATGGCGAGATAGAAGCAGGACCGAATGCAGTATTGGCTTTCCAACGCGAGGGATATAAAAAATCGCAAATTAATTTATCGGAGTTGTTCGAAATATTTGGATGGAAAGGCTTTAGAAAAGTAGCCGCTAAATATTGGAAAACAGGCTTAGGCGAATTCTACCGCTCATACAACAAAAATGCCTTTACCCATGCTTTACAAAAGCTATTGCCTGAAATTAAGAAAGAAGATTTGGTGCCAGGTGGCGCGGGTGTTAGAGCCCAGGCATGCGACAAAGAAGGTGGCTTGATTGATGATTTTTACATCAAAGAATTACCGGGTCAGATCCATGTGTTGAATGCCCCTAGTCCGGCCGCTACTAGCTCGCTATCGATTGGTAAAACAATTGCGGAATTGGCGATGAAGCAATTTTAGGTTTTAAAATATTTTTAACAATAAATTTCATCATCCCTTGGCCAGTGTCAAGGGATTTTTGTTGTCCCATTAAAAATATATTTCAGTTCATTCACTTTGT
>CAJBKH010000122.1 GCA_903953615.1 uncultured Bacteroidota bacterium | reverse complement strand
TTACAATGTTTACCACGATGTAAAAGGGGTGGTGGAAGTCATTCGTTAGTAATTTAATTCAGTTAGACTATTGTCTTGAAAACACTTTTTTTATTAGTTCGTTAAATTGTTTTATATTCGTTCATGCATAAGCAATAAATGAGAAAAAAATTCCTAATACTCTTAGCGTTTTCATTTGTTTGCAAGTTGTCTTTTGCACAGACAACTTCTGGGAAAGACTTTTGGGTAGCTTTCTTAGATGCCCAACTGTATTGCTTCTCGCGCGATACCCTGCCACGCACACCGCCACCGCCATTTGTTCCTGGTCCTTGGGATGAAGATACACTCGAGCTTTACATCACTTCTCAATATCCTGCCAAAGTTAAAGTAACGGCCAACAACAAAGACAATGTTAACTTTAGTAAATCGATTACATTGGTGCCCAATGTTACCAGTTATGTTCAGATACCTTCCTATATGTCTTGCCGGAATTTTATGTCCGATCAAGTCGCCAATTTTGGTGTTCATATCACAGCCGATACCCAAATCAATGTGCAAGCAGTCAATCGCTTCTGGTCTTCCAAAGGTTCAACTGTGGTGCTGCCAACAGAAGCCATACCCTATGCCCCCGAATATTTTGTAACTACCAATGCAAGTCCCAACCAATGGGTCTGTAATTTTATTGATTTCGGAGGCGGTAAAATTAATAAGTCACCCGAGTTCGTAGTAGTGGGGATTGCAGATACTTCCTATATCGAAGTGCAACCAACAGGCATTTCTTCATGGTACGACAATCAACGCAATGTTCCCTTCAATGTAACTTTACTGAAAGGGCAAACTTTTCATTACATGACCACCGATGATGATTTAACAGGGTCTATCATTCGCTCGCGTACAATACGGTCTAAGTTTGCAGTGTTTGCGGGTAACAGACAAACTTATAGCGATATCAAAGACAGTGTGAATTTGCCATGCAACAGCGCTTTTCCTTTTTCGGTGTATGGTCATAATAAAATCGATGATTTGGCTTCGCTCGACCATACCTATGAGCAAATGTTTCCAACCGTAACACTGGGAACCAAATACACAGCCATTCCATTTGTGTTTAATTATGGGGGCTATTTTCTAAAAATATTAGCCATCGATGACGATACCAAAATCTCTATTAATGGTAAATTATATAAAACGTTAAACCAAGCACAATTCTTTACTTATAACATGGGCTTCGATAGTTTAACCCACATCACAGCCAACAAAAGAATTTCTGTTGCACAATTTTCAAAAGGCACTTCTTGTACCAAACGCCCCTTGCCCAAAATTACCATGGGTGATTTGTCGCAAACCCAATTGGTGGCCGATGAACAAATGTTTACCGAAACCAATATTAACAATGTAACCAATGTGAAAGTGAGTAGTTGGGTGAATTCAAGTGCAAATTTTACACCTGAGAATTACATTAAAGTATTTACCCAATTACAAGACACCGCAAGCTTAAAAATCAATGGCGCTTCTGTGCCCAATTATTTATGGCGCAGGTCGCTTTCATTTACGGGCATTGCTTATGCATCGGTGCCGATATCAGAAAAAAGTTTAGATAAAAATTACCATTTGGTAAGTCCTAAAAAAATGTTGGCATATGGCTACGGCTATGGTAATTTTGAAGGCTACTCATATGTAGGTGGAGCCTCATTAAAACGCAGGTACAATGAATTCGTGGTGAACAGTCTTTGTAAAAAAGACACCCTTTCTTTTACCCGTTTTCCTTCCGATAGTTTTGCGAATTATACCTGGTCGTTTGGCGATAATTCTGCAACAAAGAGTGGAACCTCTGTCAAGAAAATTTATAAAGATACGGGTTGGTATGTTGTAAAAATGTACAGCAAACACATTAAAACAGGTGCACTCGATTCTGTGATCAAGCGCTTGTATGTTGGCTCGGCCGACGAAACGCCAGTGCTGATCAAAGACACTGTAGTATGTGGCTTGCTCGATTTTACTTTGTTCTCCAAAAAATTCAGTTTCCAAAAACAATATTTGTGGCAAGACCAGTCGACCCTCTATTACCGTAACTTTAAAAAACCAGGTTTGTTTTGGGAGAAAATTACCGAACGCAATGGTTGTTCTTATATTGATACACTCATCATTAAAAATTATCCTTTCCCTGATGCCAAATTCTCTGCCACCGATTCTGTATTTTGTTCGAATGGCACCAAAGACATTTTATTTACCAATGAATCGACTTCAAAAGATACCATACAAAATGTTAATTGGGACTTTGGTGATAAAAGCATTGACGATAC
>CAJBKH010000121.1 GCA_903953615.1 uncultured Bacteroidota bacterium | reverse complement strand
TTAACCAATTGAAAAAAAGAAAAATACGTTTCATTTGAAGTCAAAAGTGCAAAAATTTAATAATAAGAAATAGTATTTTAAATATTCCAAAAAATAGTGAAAAATTCCAATTCGCGAGAAATTAATATAAATGCCGAAACATTATTACTTTAAATCTTTTTTGAAATGAAGCGTTTCTTTTAAGGGTATAAACTCAAAATAAACTTGAGGGTATCTTTTTATTTAGTATCAATAATCATCGGACTATTGCCTTTGCCCATGATGATGACTTTGGCATTGGCTGATTTAGCCAATTCCAAATTCGCCTTAATACTTTCGTATTGCAGTTGTTTATCACTTAAGCCTGTAGATATAATGCGTTGGTAATCTGCTATACCTTGCGCTTCCACTCGCTTACGCTCTGCTTCTTGTTTTTCTTTTTGTAAAACGAATTGCATTTTTTGGGCATCTTGCTCAGCATTTATTTTAGATTCAATGGTTGTTTTAACAGAAGCAGGCAAGGTGATATTACGCACCAACAACTGCTCTAAAATTAAACCTCTTTTATTAAAATCTTTTTCGATGCTGCTGAAGATGCGCATTTGAAAAGTATCGCGTTTGGTACTATACAAAGAAACAGCATCGTAATAAACAGCGTTGTCTCTAATCTTGGTTCTGGTTAAGGGACGAACAATTTTATCGTTGTAATCCAGTCCAGTTTCTTTCATTAAACGTGGCGCTTCCGAAGGTACTACACGGTATAATACGGTTAAATCAATGGTGACTTCTAGTCCATCTGCAGTCAACACACGAATGGCGTCATCACCTGCTTGTGCCCCTTCATCGTGCACACCACTCATGGTGTAATTCTGCGTTTTGATATCAATTGTTTTGACATCAACCAAAGGATTAACAAAGTTTAAACCGCTTAACAAAATATCGCCATCTACTTTTCCAAAAAGCGACTTAACGCCAATTTGACCAGCATTGATTTGTTTGAAGCATGAATTTAAAACACCTATCACAATAAAGACAATGCCTGCAATTTTGATTGCACCTTTAAAACGGATAAAAGGACTGTTGTTGCGGAAAGCATAAGTAGCGGCCGCAAAAATGATTAAACCTAGGATAATAAGTACCATACTGATTTTTTTGTTTTTAGAATGACCGAATTGGTCAGTTCAAATGTATCGTTTTTTTAATGCCAATGTACAAGCCTCAGACAAAATATTATTTTTAACGCTTAACGCACTTAATGTGCACCTAAATTGAAACCTAATAATTGACAGATATTATAAAACACTTTTGTGTTTTCTATGGTGCCAGCAAATAATTCTGAACCGGGGCCATAAGCATAAATAGGTACCATGATGCCTGTATGGTGTCCGGTTGTATAGGCCGGTTCAATGGTATGGTTTTTTAATGAGCCATGGTTCAATGCAAGTCCGCCAGTCTCATGGTCGGCCGTTACAAGCACAAGTGTATGGCCATCTTTTTTAGCAAATTCATAAGCCGCTCGCACCGCTTTATCAAAATCGATGGTCTCCTTTACGGTGTAATCAAAATCGTTGTCGTGTCCACCCCAATCAATCTGACTGCCTTCTACCATTAAGAAAAAACCATTTTTATTTTGATCCAATGTTTTAATGGCACGTGATGTGGCATTCACTAAAAAATCACCGCGCCCCTCCGACCATTTCGGAGGATGAATACTATCATTGTAAAAATAAAAATACTTAGGATAATCCATGGTCCATTGTATAGCATTACCACTGGATACCTGATAACCCAATTGTTGTAGTTTGATTATATCGAAATAGGGTTTGCCGCCGCCAATCACAACATCAATGGGATGGGAGTATAGATCATTTGCAATTGCAGCATCCATGCTTCTGCTCGGTTGGTGTGAGAAAAAAGCAGCTGGTGTCGCATGGGTAATACTGCAGGTTGTAACGAGTCCTGTGCCCATGTGTTGTGCAAGTGCATATTCTAAAATGGTTTTAACGGGCAATGAATCCATGCCTACACCGATAGCGCCATTGTAGGTTTTTACCCCACTGCTATAAGCCGTAGCGCCAGCCGCACTATCGGTAATATAATCATTCCCCGATGAGGTTTTAACGAGCCCTATCACATTGAATAAATTAAGACAGAGTTCGCCATTGGTATAATGCGAAGCTGCAGAAATTTGAGCTAAGCCCATGCCATCGCCAATCAATAAAATAACTTTGAATGGCTTTACAATTTTTTTATCAATGGCCTTTGCACCCGCGCTGCAATTGAACATTAATAAACTCAATGCAATAATTAAACTGATGGGTTGTTTCAAAAATTTCATGCTGCAAATTAGCAATTTATTTTGCTTTAAGTAGGTAGATATTTTTAATTTAATGTCAATTGTTTTCAATAGTTTTGTATGCTGTGAAGTGCTTTAACTGAATGAAATTATTGTCTTATAAATACATTTTGGTATTCATGATGATGGCCACACTTGTTTCGGCACAGAATTACACACTTTCGTTTTCAGAAAATCCACTCAATTATAAATTTATTAAAAAGATTGACAGTGTGCAGCAAGTGCGCGCCATTGCGGGCTTTGTAAATTACTACAAAGCGCGCGGTTATGCAGCGGTAAGCATTGATAGCATTAAATGGGGAAAGGGCGAGGTGAATGCTTTTGTGTTTGTTGGGAAAAAATATGTTGTCAAAAGTTTCACAGCCGATTATCAAATAACCAAAGCCAATAGCCTTTTGAGTTTGAGTGAAAAATTTTCAAATAGCGCCATCGATACGGCTGTGTTTTCAAATTATGCCAATGCTGTCCTGGGTTTTTACGAAGACAATGGGTATCCGTTTTGCAGTTTAATAACCGATTCTACCGTATTAAATAAAAACAAATTAGAGGTATTTCTCTCCATCGATAAAGGCGCCCTCTTTTTATTCGATAGCATGCACATCGATGGCGATGCCAATGTTAAAAAGACTTTCTTAAGTGCCTACACAGGACTTAAAGTTGGAAAAGTTTACAGCGAATCAGTGTACAGAAAAGCCTTTGATAAATTAAACCAATTGCCCTTTCTCTCGGCAGAGCGCATC
The DNA here is from genome assembly GCA_903953615.1 of uncultured Bacteroidota bacterium. Taxonomy (GTDB): domain Bacteria; phylum Bacteroidota; class Bacteroidia; order NS11-12g; family UBA955; genus JABMMZ01. Next base: position 27,786 of record CAJBKH010000121.1, on the reverse strand, counting down.
CCTCAAATGGTATTTGTCAATGGCGGTAAAGCAAAACCCTATTTGTATCTGAAAAAGAAAAAATCTGATCAAGTGAACGGTATTGTCGGTTTAGCGCCTAGCACGGCAACCAATGCACAAGCCCAAAGTTTTGTTTTTACTGGTGAATTTTTATTGAAATTGAATAATCTTTTTAAAACAGGTAAAATGGTAATGGTCAATTGGAAGAGTTTTCAGGCCCGATCACAAGAGTTAAAAACGGCTTTTAATTATCCCTATATTTTAGGTCAACCCTTTGGTGCCGACTTGGCCGTCGACTTTCTTAAATTCGATACGCTGTATTCTAACTTTAATAGACAAATTGGGATACAGTATTACACCTCAGGCATCAATGGTTTCAAGGTGTTTTATAAAGTGAATACTACCAATTTAATTAGCGTAGACACAAACAAAGTTAGAAGTAAAGAACGTTTTCCGGATATCAATTCTGTGCAAACAGCGCAGTATGGTTTGTCTGCCAATTTTAATTTATTAGACTACCGCTTCAATCCTCGCAAAGGTTGGTGGATAGAGAGTACAATCTCTGCAGGCACAAAACAAATACTTACTGACAATAGAATAGCCAGTGTAAAATTCGGAACAGCGGGATATAACCTTTACGATTCAACTGTTTTAAAAACCAATCAGTATCAAATCAAATTAAGCGTCGATAAATTCTTTCCAATAGGTTTAAAAGGAACAATTAAAGCTGGAGTAAGTATTGAACAAATTGTTGCACCCGTCATTTATTTTAATGAGGTAATGCGAGAAGGTGGTATCAATTCCTTGAAAGGCTTCAACGAGCAAAGTATTTACGCCACCAATTTTAATATGTTAGATTTAGAGTACCGCTATCTGCTTGGGCCTAACTCCTACATTAAAGCATTTTGGAATGGGGCCTATTACGAAGACCATACAACAGGTAAAGACGCAACCTACGATACGCCATGGGGATTTGGGGTAGGTGGTAACATTGAAACCCGTGCAGGTATTTTAAGTATTTTATATGCACTTGGTAAAGAAAAGCAAAATAATTTCGACCTTCGTGCAGGAAAAATTCACTTTGGAATAAGTAGTTATTTTTAAAAAATATCTGATATCGCTGTGTTTAGTTTTACTATTCCATGTGCCCATGCAAGCACAACAAGATAGTAATGCAATAAATTTTACATTCGAAGAAGCGTTTGTAATACCCGATTCTTTACTGAGTGGCATCGACTATTATTTTAAAATTAGGAGACAACTACAAGAGCGTTTATTAATAGATGACCTTGGCCAAATGGCCCTAACCATTACACCCGATACAGCGGCTTACATGGACAGTATCCCAAAAGATACCTTGGTGCCACAAAAATTTAAGGGTACCGATTTAAACATCTACAGAAATTCAAAAGCCAATATTCGCAAATCGCTCCTAGCTTCTCAAAATCCACCCTTGCGAGAACATAGAAATAATTGGTTTATTTTGGTATGGTGTTTCTTTATTCTCGTGTTACTCATTATTTTTAAGTACAGCTACCCCTTACAATATTTTCTCATTAATAGGGCTTGGTATAGCAGTTTGAGCTTTCGCGAATTTTACGATACCCAAACAGATATTTTTAAAGGCAGTAAATTCTTTGCTTGGTTTATTATCAGTCAAGTGTTCTCGATTGGGGTCTTTGTTCTTATTCGTGTAAATTTCAGCAATATACATTACAATGATATTTCTCTTGCCTTAATTGTTTCAGCAGGTGTTATTAGCATCTTTATTTTAAACCAATGGATGAAGTTTTTATTCTCTTTTGCGTTTCAACAAATGAGTTTAAGTAAAGATTACGCCATTATTTTCCGAATCAATGCATTTTTAATCACCTTGTTGTTGATGCCTTTAATTTTGTTTGTTTACTTCACTAATGTAACTGAATTTCAGCAATCTGTTGGACTAATACTATTAATTGCATTACTTTTAATATATGGTCTAAGTGTACTAAAATTCTCTTTTTCAGGACTATTTGCTGAAACCCAATCAAGTTTATTTTTAATTTTGTATCTTTGTGCTTTCGAAGTACTACCCATATTGGTATTAATTAAATCATTCAATAGTTTTTTGTTTTAAATGGAGAAAGAGGCAAAAGTAAAAACGATCCTTGTATCGCAAACCAAACCAGAGAGTGGCAAATCAATATTTGACGATATTGCTGCTAAGCTAAAACTTAAAGTAGACTATAGGTCATTTATTCAGGTAGATCCAATTCCAGGCAAAGATTTAAGGCGTAAGAAATTAAACATTCTTTCGCACACGGCCATTATTTTTAATGCTAAAAATGCGGTCGATCATTTCTTTCGCGTTGTTGAAGAATTAAGAATCGAATTACCAATTGATTTAAAATACTTCTGTATGAATGAAGGCATTGGTTTGTATATTCAAAAATACACTGTCATGCGCAAGCGTAAAGTGTTTTTCCCTAAAACCAACTTAGAAAGCGATTTTTTCAATCTTATTCTAAACCATAAGACAGAAAAGTTTTTGTTTCCTTGTTCCGATATTAGAAAATCAACCATTCCAGATTTCTTCGAAAAAAATAAATTGCAGTTTGTCGAGAGCATCATGTACAAAACAGTGTCTGCAGATTTGAGCGATTTAGAAGATGTGTTCTACGATATTATCGTGTTCTTTAGCCCAGCTGATATTAAGTCACTATACGAGAACTTCCCAGATTTTAAACAAAACAAAACACGTTTAGCCGCCTTTGGCGAAAGTACCCACCGTGCAATCGCTGAAAAGGGTTTGGTGATCAATATTCCTGCACCTACAAAGGAATTCCCATCTATTGTTTCTGCGATGGAAGCCTACATCAAAAAGGTGAATTCTTAAACCAATCGATAATTTAAAAATATTAGAAATAGCTAAAGTTTACTTTGGCTATTTTTTTTGCCAATACTTTACCAATCAAAAATTTTATTTTTTAAAAAATTATGAAACGAAAGGGATGAAATTTATTACAGAAGATTTAATACAACATCTGGAATAACGGATAATAATAACATACCCAAAGCACAAATCATTAACAGCAATTTTTGACTAAAACCAATTTCAATTTTGCCATCCTCAGAAGCGCCCTCGCCAAACATTGGAATGATAATTTTGAAGTAATAGTAAACACCAATTAATGAAGTAATGATAGCAATAACGACCAACCAGATAAAGCCATTGCTTACGGCAGTAGTAAATACCAAGTATTTGGCAATAAAGCCTGCTAAGGGTGGAATGCCCGCCATAGAAAGCAATGCAAGGGTCATCGTGCCCGCAAGCAGAGGATTGCGCTTAACAAGGCCTCTGAATGCGCTTATTTCTTCGCTGCCATTGCTATGTTGCTTCACCATTTTAAAAACATTGAATGCTGCAATACTAGAAATGCTATAAACCAAAGTATAGTACAAAAGAATATTGGCGGTATTGCTCTTCATGGTTAGGATGGTTACCATCATAAAACCAGCATGAGAAATACTTGAATAAGCCAACATGCGTTTGGCATTGGTTTGCACGGCAGCTGTGATATTAGAAATAATTAAAGTAGCAGCTGCGATGATGCCAAAGATAAATAGATACTCTTTTTGCATGTGCATGAAGGTCGTACTAAACAAACGGTAGAATGCGGCAAATGCAACAGTCTTAACGACAGTTGCCATCAATGCAGTAATATTCGTTGGCGCACCTTGGTAAACATCTGGTGCCCAAAAATGGAAGGGTGCAGCCGATACCTTGAACGACATAGCCGCTAACATTAATAGCATGCCTACAAATAGGAGCGGACTCACTACTTGATTGTTTTCGATAAAACTAGAGATGGCTGCCGTATTAAAACTACCGGTACTGCCATAGATTAAAGTGATGCCAAATAATAAAAATGCAGAAGCAAATGAACCTAAGAGAAAATATTTAAAGGCCGCTTCATTCGATTTGATTTTAGTTTTATTGCTACCCACCAACACAAATAAAGGAATAGATAAAATTTCGATACCTAAGAATAACATCACCATATTGGTGTATGAAACCAATAGAAAACCACCTACAAGCATGAATAACACCAATGCATAGTGATCGGAGAAATTATTATCGTCTGTAAAATAATCGGAGGCTGAAATAAACCATAAGATAGTGGTTATTGAAAATACAATCGTAAAGGCCAAAGCGAAATTATCCAATAACAACATGCCGTATACAACTTCATTGTTACCCCAGTCGGCAATGCACAAACCGATGTTCGCCAATAAGCCCAAAAGAACAATTGGCATCATGAGTCTTCTTAGGTTAAATAGACCAGCAGCCAATGCCATTACACCGAGTCCTGATATTAATAATAGTTCTTTCATTTAATGCCTTCTAATAAAGTTGTTACTGCGTTCTCTGTGATATCTAAAATTGGTTTTGGATACACACCCAAGCCAATAATTAAAACCACAATGATTGTTAAAGATATTTTTTCTTGTTGATCAAGTTTTGGTAGTGATAGAATATGTGAAGAGGTTTCTCCCAACATCATTTTTTGGAAAGATCGGAACATGTAGACAACCCCTAAAATAATGCTTAAACCTGCTACTGAACCTGCAATTGGATAGCTTGTAAACAAACCAAGAATTAATAAAAATTCGCCTACAAAACCAGTGGTGAATGGCAAAGCTACCACACTTAATATAACGATAAAGAACATGAAAGCGAAGCTAGAATCGATGGCGCGAATACCACCCAATTTGCTCATTTCTGAGGTGCCAGTGCGTTTGTAAATTATATCATAGGCAATGAATAAACCAACAGTGTTAATACCATGACTTAGCATTTCAATTAAACTACCTTGGATACTTTGAACATTACCTGATAAAATACCTGCTGAAATTAATCCAATGTGTGCTATCGATGCATAAGCAATGAGGTATTTAAAATCTTTTTGTACAATCGAAATGCATGAGGCATAGATAATGCTAATGACAGAAAGTGTAACACCATAATGGCCATACTCTGCAATACCTGCAGGCACCATTGGCAATACCCAACGAATCAATCCATAAGTTGCCATCTTGGCCATGATACCAGATAGCATCATCACACCTGGCGTTGGTGCCGTATAATAGGTAGCGGGTTGCCAACTGTGAAAGGGTATGATTGGCATTTTAACTGCGAATGCTAAAAAGAAGGCTGCAAATACAAGGCCTTGTTCTGTAACTGATAACAACCTGCCAGCTTGATACAAAGCTTGGATATCAAAAGTTCTGCTCGCTTCTGGCATTTGAAGGTAAACATATATCAAAGCCAATAGCATAAACAAGCTACCGAAAAGTGTATAGATGAAAAACTTAAAGGTTATTTTCTGTCTGTTGTCGCCACCCCAAACCAGTATTATAAAATAAATTGGAATTAAGGATAGTTCCCACATGATGTAAAACATAAACCCATCGGTGGTTGTAAACACACCAATCATGGCAGTCATCATCAACATCATTAATGCATAAAGGATATGCGCATTGTTGTATGTTTTGTTAAAAGAAGAAAATACGATGATCGGTAAAAGCAAGGCAGAAAGCACAACCATTAGCATGCTGATACCGTCGATAGAAAAGCTAAAGGATATACCTAAACTAACGATCCAAGGATAATTGACGCTCAATAATTGGGAAGCATTGCCTTGTTGTAACATTAGCATAGCAGCTACTGCAACACCTAATTCTAATAAGGCGCCACCCAAGGCAATTGTTCTCGCGAGTTTATTGCCAGCAGCAATTAAAACAATGGCTGTAAATAAGGGTATTAAAAGTAATAATATGGTCAGCATGTTGTCTTAAAAAATAAAGAGTGAAAACATTAAAATGATTGCAGCAACAATAGAGATGACATAATAGCCAATGTTGCCACTTTGAATAAGTCGTATGGTTTGACCAGCACTGATGGTTATTTTTCCAACACCATTTACAATGCCATCAATAAATTTATGATCAACTGTATTTTGCAAGAAATGCGAAAATTTATCCAAAGGTTTTGTAAACACTGCGGTATAAAATTCATCTACAAAATACTTGTTGTAAATTAGTTTCTTACCTGCAGGCAAAGGCGCATGTTCATTGGCAGGTAAAGTTTCTTTAATAATATAAACATTGCGAGCAATAAGAATTATTATCACAATTATAGCAGTGGTTAAACCCATTAAGATAAGCTCAGTACTTAATTCCATTTTGCCAGTAGTGGCACCTAACACAGGACTTAAAAAATGATCGAACCAATTGTGAATACCAATACTTTCACCTAATGCATGTGGGAAACCAATGAAACCAGCGATGCATGCAAAAACGGAAAGTATGACCAATGGAACGGTCATGGTAGCAGGTGATTCATGCAAGTGGTGTTCTTGTTCGTGGGTGCCTCTAAATTTACCATGGAAAGTTAAAAACAACAAACGGAACATATAGAAAGCAGTCATCATAGAAACCAGTAAACCGATTATAAAATAAATTTGATTGTATTCAAACGCTTCAGCAAGAATTAAATCTTTACTGAAGAAACCAGCCAATGGCGGAATACCTGAGATGGCAAGTGTGCCAATTAAAAAAGTTTTATAGGTAATAGGCATGTGCTTTTTCAAGCCTCCCATATGGCGTATGTCTTGTTCGCCACCCATGGCGTGAATTACACTACCAGAACCAAGGAATAACAAAGCTTTAAAGAAAGCATGAGTAACAACATGGAATACGGCTGCACTATACGCACCAACACCTAAAGCTAAAAACATTAAGCCTAATTGACTCACAGTAGAGTAGGCCAATACTTTTTTAATATCATTTTGGAATAAACCTATAGAAGCACCTAACAATGCGGTTGCACTACCTATAATGGCCACAAATTGCATGGTTTCTGGTGTCAATGAAAATAAAATATTGGTTCTTGCCACCATGTAAATACCCGCAGTCACCATGGTCGCAGCGTGTATCAATGCGGATACCGGTGTCGGTCCTGCCATGGCATCTGGTAACCAAGTATACAATGGTATTTGAGCGCTCTTACCCATTGCACCAACGAATAAACAACAAGTAATTAATACGAGTGTCGATTGGTCAACAAAAATGCTAGAGATATAACCTGGTGCAAATAATTGTGTGTAATCTAAGGTATGATAATTAACAAAAATAAGACACATGGCAATTAAGAAACCAAGGTCACCGATACGGTTCATAACGAAAGCTTTTTTCGCAGCATCATTATTTTTATGGTCTTTGTACCAAAATCCAATCAACATGTATGAACAGAATCCTACACCTTCCCAACCTATAAACATTACTAAGAAATTATTTCCCAATACTAAGATGAGCATAAAGAAAATAAACAAATTAAGGTAGGCAAAAAATCTTCTGAAGCCATCATCATCCTTCATATAACCAACAGAGAAAATATGAATAAGGAAACCAACGCCAGTGATAACAAGTAGGAAAATAGAAGATAAAGGATCTGATAAGAAAGAGAAAGAAGCCTTAAAGCTACCAGCCGAAATCCATTCAAATAATTTCACTTCAACAGGATGGTGGTGCGAAGCTTGAGAGAAAAATATAAGTAAAGAATCTACAAAACTTAGAAATACACCTGTGCATGCAAAAATGGCTGTATGCTTTTTTGTAAGACGTCTGTTCAACAATCCGATAAGTGCGAAACTTAGTAAGGGAAAGAGGATAATTAATTTTACGAGTTGTTCCATTGTATTATTGTCTTTTCTATAAAATTATTTACCATTTTAATTCGTTTAAAACTTCCGTATCCGAAGTGTTTGCATTTCTATAGATCATAATCAAAATAGCCAATCCAACGGCTACTTCGGCAGCTGCAACCGCCATAATGAAAAACACAAAGACTTGACCATTGCTATCGCCTAAATAGCGTGAGAAGGCTACCATTAAAAGATTCACTGCGTTTAACATTAATTCGATGCACATAAACATGATGATGGCATTTCTACGCATCATTACACCTAGCGCGCCAATGCAAAAGAGGGCAGTACTTAATATGATATAGTAATTGAGTGGTATGCTGTTGATTGCTTCCATTTTAGTTTAAATCTTTTTTTGATAAATAAACGGCACCAACCATGGCTGCCAAAAATAATATAGAGGATACTTCGAAAGGCAATAAGAATTCTTTGAAGAGCACTTTACCAAGTGTTTCAACAGAACCAATGCTAGGGTCGGCATTAGTTATCACTGTAATTTCGGTGCCTTTAAATGCAGCCACTAGGGTAAGCATTAACAAACCTGCAGCAATCACAGCAATAAATTTAATCAATGGTTTTTTATGGGGTTCTGTTTCCTGGTTTAAGTTAAGCATCATTATAACGTATAGGAAAAGTACCATAATGGCACCAGCATAAACGATGATGTGCACTGCCGCTAAAAATTGAGCACTTAATAAAAGGTAATGCCCAGCAATGGCGAAAAAAGTAACAATTAAAAATAAAACACTGTAAACAGGGTTTTTGGCAAATACGACAATCGCTGCACTTAGCAATGCTAAGAACGAAAGGAACCAGAAAATAATTAGTGTAATACTCATGAATTTTGTTGCGAATTACGGCCTTTTGAAAGTTTGTTTGTATAAATCATATCCACTTGTTTGAAGCGTATTAATGACGGCTAAAGGTTTTAGTCACCTTGTCCAGAAATGTTAGATTGTGTTTTTGTTTTTTATCCTTTTTGAATTCCAAAACTTCAGGTGTTTGTCTTTTTGTAACATCTACCGGATTGGCAATAGTTTCAACTAATTTGTCTTTTCCATAAACAAATTCATCGCGTTCGAAACTACTTGGAACAATTCTATCGGTTAAGAAAATGGCTTCTTTAGGACAAGCCTCTTCGCACAAGCCACAGAAGATACATCTCAACATATTGATTTCATAAATCGATGCATATTTTTCTTCGCGGTACAAATGCTCTTCTCCTTTTTGTCTTTCGGCAGCTACCATGGTAATGGCTTCAGCTGGACAAGCAACAGCGCAAAGTCCGCATGCTGTGCAGCGTTCAGCGCCAGCTTCATCAATTTTTAACACGTGCTGTCCACGGTATACGGGTGCAAAAGGACGGGTTTGTTCAGGATAACGCACCGTTGCCTTTTTCATAAATATATGTTTAAAGGTAATAAACATCCCAGAGAAAATAGCCGGTAAATAGGCCTTCTCCATGAGGGTCATTTCTCTTTTTACAACTTGTTTACTTTTATTAGTTAGCATAATATTAGTTGGCAATTGGCAGTTTGCAGTTGGCAATATTTAATGTCGATTTCATATCAATCCTTTTAGTTCTTTTTAATAATTGTTGTATTGCTGCTAGTGTATTTTGAAGGATTCAAAATCATATGATTCAATAATCGTCCAATTTCAGCAGAATGTAAATTTAATTCCTTGAATTTATTTTTATCAATGTAATTACAAGCTAATGCAAAATCAAACCATACTTGGGTTTCTGTATTTTCCATATCTGCATCGCTGATTTTACTTATAAAGTGGTTTTCGTATAATCTTTTTCTATAGCCTTCACCCAAATTTGAACATACCGAACGAGAAGATCTTCGAATTTGACTAGTCAAAGACCATTTTTCCTCTTCAGGAAACGCTTTTGATATTTCGTAAATATTCATTGCTTGTTCAAATGCTTTTTTATAAACGGTCAAATTTTTAAAGTCTGACATTTTTATTGGTTCTTTTTTCTTCTCTTATTTTGTATTTTATTTTTGCCAACTGCCAACTGCCAACTGCCAACTGCCAACTGCCAACTGCAAACTGCCAACTGCAAACTGTCTATATTTTCCCCATGCCCCACATTACCAAACCTGTTACAAAAATATTCGCTAAGGCTAGTGGCAATAATACCTTCCAACCAAGCGTCATTAACTGATCGTATCTAAACCTTGGAATGGTCCATCTTACCCACATGAAGAAGAAAATAAAGAAGAATACTTTACCAAACATAAAGACAGTTTGTATAATACTCAAAGCATTGCTCGATAATCCCAAAAGCTCTGCCAATTCATGTTGGAAAGGGAAATTATAACCACCAAAATAGAAACACACGATTACTGCAGATGAAATAAACATATTGATGTATTCTGCAAATAAGTAAAAACCTAATTTCATTGAAGAATACTCTGTGTGATATCCACCCACCAATTCTGTTTCACATTCTGGTAAATCAAAAGGAGCTCTATTCGTTTCTGCAAAAGCACAAATAATAAATATTAAAAAGCCAAGCGGTTGAATTACAATATTGGCCCAACCTTCATCTTGTTGCAATACAATTTCGTTTAAGCTTAAGGTGCCAGTCGTCATTACCAAAGCAATAATGGCCAAACCCATTGCAATTTCATAACTAATCATTTGTGATGATGCTCTTATTGCACCAATTAATGAGAATTTATTATTTGAAGCCCATCCACCAATCATGATACCATAAACACCCATGGATACAACACCGAAAATATATAGAATGCCAATGTTTAAGTCGGCCACTTGCAGCGTAATTACTTGGTCGCCAATTTTGATTGGTCCACCCCATGGCACCACAGCACCAGTCATTAATGATGTTAATAAGGCAATACAAGGTCCAATAATAAATAACCATTTGTTAGACAAGGCAGGAATTAATTCCTCCTTCATGATCATTTTTACGCCATCTGCCAAAGGTTGCAATAGTCCAAAAGGACCCGCTCTGTTTGGACCAACCCTATCCTGCATGACTGCAGAAACTTTACGTTCAGCAAATGTGGCATACAAGGCAACAAGCAATGTAACAACAAAGAGTGCTATAACGATGATTACTTTTATAAGTAGAGGTTCCATTAATTATATGAAAAGAAAGTTATGTTTATTTATGAAGATTATTGGGATCTAATGCGCCTGTACCTAATTCTACTTTAACACCATGTGGCACACTGCCCATCATTTTTAAAGTATCCGCTTTGATATTTCTTAAAGATGTTTCGTAATGGTTAGCAGAAATAACAGAGTGTCTGTCTATTTTACTTGGGCCTTCAATGGTCCAATCAGAAGTATTCTTTTTGTCGTAACGGCATTCATTGCAAATCCATGCAGTAGAACCATCGGCATTGTCTTCAACTTCGCCCCATTGGTCTTTTCTTGCAGTTACTCTTAATACCTCTTCACCTTGGTACCACAGTCTTACGTTACCGCAACATTTGGTACAATCTCTGTGCGCATCTACTGGTTTTGTAAACCAAACACGGCTTTTAAATCTAAAGGTTTTATCGGTTAATGCACCTACTGGGCAAACATCGATGACATTGCCAGAAAAATCATTGTCTATAGCCTTCTCAATATAAGTAGAAATTTCGGCCACTTCACCTCTGTTAATAATACCATGGCAGCGACCATCTGTTATTTGATCGGCTACCTTCACACATCTGTAACATAAAATGCAACGGTTCATGTGTAACTTTATTTTGTCTCCTATATCGGTAGGTTCAAATTCGCGTCTAGCAAATTCATAACGTGTGGCCTCTTTGCCATGCTCGTAGCCTAAATCTTGTAAATGACACTCACCTGCTTGGTCGCATACTGGACAATCTAATGGGTGATTGATCAATAACATTTCTACAACACCTGCTCTTGCCTCTAAATTTTCTGGTGAAGTAATGTTGCGCACAACCATGCCATCCATGACAGTTGTTCTACAACTTGCAACTGGTTTAGGCATAGGACGAGGATCTTTTGCAGAACCTTGCTCAACCTTTACAATGCATGTACGGCAATAGCCTCCACTGGTTTTGAGTTTGCTGTGAAAGCACATTGCAGGGGGCACAATATCACCGCCAATCATTCTAGCAGCTTCTAAAATAGTGGTTCCTTCTGGCACCTCTACTGGAATATCATCTATTGTAACTAATGGCATTTTATAAATGTGTTATTTTAATTCTGAAGTCTGTAATAATGTTTAATGTCTTTTATGTTTTCTGGATTCTGCACATAGCTTTCGAATTCACTTCTAAAATGGCGAATGGCTGCTGCCACTGGCCAAGCTGCTGCTTCACCCAAAGGACAAATGGTTTTGCCCTCTATTTTACTTTGAATGTCCCATAATAAATCGATGTCCTGCATTGTGCCATGGCCATCTAAAATTTTATGGATAATTTTTTCCATCCAACCTGTTCCCTCACGACAAGGACTGCATTGTCCGCAACTTTCGTGGTGATAGAAACGTGCGAACGTATAAAGATTTTTTACAATGCTGGTGTCTTCATCCATTACAATGAAACCACCTGAACCTAACATTGTGCCACTTGCAAAACCACCATCGCCTAAGCTTTCATAGCTCATTAAACGGGGTTCACCATTGGCTGTTTTTAATATTAATTCTGTAGGAAGAATAGGCACAGAAGAACCGCCAGCAACAACTGCTTTTAATTTTCTGCCACCGCGTATGCCACCACAATATTGTTCTGAATAAATAAATTCTTCAACAGGCAGTCCCAGTTCAATTTCATAAACACCTGGCTTATTAATATGACCAGAAGCTGAAATTAATTTAGTGCCTGTACTTTTACCAATACCAATTTTAGCATATTCATCGCCACCAAGTTCCAAAATGGGAACAACAGCAGCAATGGTCTCTACATTGTTTACCACTGTTGGACAACCATATAAACCCGCCACAGCAGGGAATGGCGGTTTTATTCTAGGATTACCACGCTTGCCTTCTAAACTTTCTAACAAGGCAGTCTCTTCGCCACAGATATAAGCACCTGCGCCAACTTGCACATAACAGTCGTGGTCGAAACCAGAACCCATGATATTTTTTCCTAATAAACCTGCAGCATAAGCCTCGGCAATGGCTACTTCAAGTATGCGCGCAACATAAAAATACTCACCTCTAATATAGATATAAGATGTTTTAGCGCCCAATGCAAAACTCGATAATATCATGCCCTCGATTAATAAATGCGGAATGCGTTCCATTAAATAACGGTCTTTGAATGTGCCTGGTTCACTCTCATCGGCATTGCAAACCAAGTATCTTGAAACGCCCTCTGGACGCGCCAAAAAACTCCACTTCAAACCAGTAGGGAAACCTGCACCGCCTCTGCCTCTAAGGCCCGATTTTTTAACTTCTTCAAGTACATTTTCTGGATTAGAATTTTTAAGGGTATTTTCTAATACAGCATAACCACCATGCTGACGGTAAACAGCAAGTTGATTGATATTTGGAATATGGTCGTTTTTTAAAAGTAATTTTTTGCTCATCTGGTTTAGCAGTATCTGCTTTGTTTATCCTCTGATTTAAATTTTTCTAATAACGCATCCACTTTGCTTAGCGTTAAATTTTCATGATAATCGGCACCCACTTGCATCATTGGTGCTGTGCCGCAACTGCCTAAACACTCGACAGCTTTTAATGTAAACATTCCATCTGCAGTTGTTTCACCAACTTTAATGTTCAATTTATTTTCAATATGATCAATGATATCCTCGGCACCACATAACCAACAACTGCTGGTTCTGCAAACTTCGATTAAGCATTTGCCAACTGGTTTTAAATTAAACATGCTATAAAAAGAAGCTACTTCATATACTTCAATCGGTTGTATCTTTAGTACCGATGCTACATAATCCATAACTGGCGCACTTAACCAACCACCAAATTCTGCTTGCGCAATATGCAAAACAGGAATTAAAGCCGATTTATGCTTGCCCTCTGGATAGCGCAACATCATTTTTTGAACCACTTCCAAAGATTCTTTACTAAATACTATTTGCTCACTTGTTGTCATTATCTTCTTTTTAAATTAAGCGTCTAATTCACCTGCAATTACGTTCATACTACTCATTGTTAAAATGGCATCACTCAATAAACCACCTGTTATCATTTCAGGGTAGGCCTGATAATAAATAAAGCACGGGCGTCTGAAATGCAAACGGAAAGGAGAACGGTTACCGTCGCTAATGAGATAAAATCCCAATTCGCCATTGCCACCTTCAACACTATGGTATACTTCGCCTTTTGGTACATCCATTTCACCCATTACTATTTTAAAGTGATAGATTAAGGCTTCCATTTTACTGTAAACATCTTCTTTGTTTGGCAAGTAAAACTCAGGAACATCCGCATGAAATTCACCTTTTGGCATTTTATCTAGCGCTTGTTTAATAATGCTAACACTTTCCCACATTTCCTGAATACGCACCATGAAACGATCATACGTGTCGCCATTAGAACCAATAGGAATGCTAAAATCAAAATCTTGATAACTGCTATATGGATTCGCTACACGCACATCATAGTCGATGCCTGCTGCTCTTAAATTCGGACCAGTAAAGCCATACGCCAAGGCTCTTTCGCCAGTAATAGGACCACAATCAATGGTTCTATCCATGAAGATTCTGTTGCGCTCAATTAAGCTTTGAAACTCTTTTAAGAACTTCGGAAACTCAACCATAAATATTTTTAATTTGGCCCAAGCCACTTCTGAAAAATCGCGTTCCATGCCACCCACTCTTCCAATATTGGTGGTTAATCTAGCACCACATACCTCTTCAAAAATTTCGTAAATCTTTTCACGCATTTGGAAAAAGTATAAGAAGCCAGTGGTAGCGCCTGTATCTTGACCAATAATAGTCGTACAAATTACATGGTCGGCTATACGCGATAACTCCATAATGATAACGCGTAAATAATCAGCACGCTTTGGCACTTCGCAACCAATTAATTTCTCAACGGTCATGTGCCAACCCATGTTATTGATGGGAGAAGAACAATAGTTCAAACGGTCTGTTAAAGGCGTAATTTGATTGTATGGACGGTGCTCTGCAATTTTTTCAAAAGCGCGGTGTATATAACCCACTGTTGGATCAGCATGCATGATAATTTCACCATCCATTTTTAGGATGTTTTGAAAAATACCGTGTGTAGCAGGGTGGGTAGGACCTAAATTAAGAATATTGTATTCTTTTTCAGCTTCAGGTTTTATAAGATGGTTATTAGTGCTCACGATTTATTAATTTTATCTACCGAACATTTTATCATTTTTATCATCACGGCTACCATCTTCTAAAGGATATTCTTTACGCATGGGGAAATAATTCATTTCATCCATGTTGAGAATACGTCTTAAGTCGGGGTGGCCAACAAATTTGAATCCAAAGAAATCATACTCTTGTCTTTCCATCCAATTGGCTGCAGGCCATATTGAAGTTATAGATGGTACCTTGGTGTCGCCATCTTCCATAAAAATTTTGATACGAATTCTCCAATTCTCAACCATGTTATGCAATTGATACATGACCGCCAATTCAGCACCTTTGTTCTCTGGCATGTGAATGCCGCAAAGGGTGGTTAAGAAATTGAAATTTAATTCTGGTGTGGTTTTTAAAAATTGAAGTACATCAATAATGCGCTTTTTTTCAACGATTAAAACTGGAAAATCATATTGAATTTCGCCACCAATAAAGTCATCTCCAAATTGTGATTTTAGTTTTTCGGATAAATGATCGAACAATTCAGTTGTATTCACTTTGATTATTTTAGAGTTTAATTTTTTATTCGATACCGTAGGTTGCTAACATCGCTTTGTATTCTGGTGTATCTCTTCTGCGAATGGCTTCAGACCTCGTTAATTCTTGTATTTTTAGAATGCCATCTAACACTTGTTCAGGACGCGGAGGGCAACCTGGAATGTACACATCAACGGGTATAATTCTATCAATGCCTTGCAAAACACTGTAAGTATCAAAAATACCGCCACTGCTTGCACAAGCACCCATGCTCAATACCCATTTTGGTTCTGCCATTTGCTCGTATACCTGACGGAGAATTGGTCCCATCTTTTTTGATATAGTACCCATTACCATTAGTAAGTCGGCTTGGCGTGGCGAAAAACTTAAACGCTCAGAGCCGAATCGGGCTAAGTCGTAATGCGATGCCATGGTGGCCATAAATTCAATGCCACAACAAGATGTTGCAAATGGTAAAGGCCAAAGTGAATTAGCGCGCGCTAAACCCACTACCTTATCTAACGAAGTAGCGAAATAACCAGCACCTTCAAGCCCTTCAGGCTTATGTTTAGGTTGAATGTCTATGCTCATTTTTTATTGTTGAAAAGGAAATTTCAGTAAATTAAGATTTAGAATTTTTAACTATTCCCACTTTAAGGCGCCTTTTTTAATGATGTATAAAAGTCCAATCACTAAGAAACCCATGAACATAAACATTTCAATTAAGCCAGTTATGCCAAGTGTTTTGAAGTTCACTGCCCAAGGATACATGAAAATAACCTCGACATCGAACAATACAAAAAGAATAGCGACCAAGAAATATTTAATGGAGAATGGCGTTCTTGCATTACCCTGAGATTCAATACCACATTCGAAAGCTTCTGATTTAATTTCAGATTTTTTCTTTGGTCCTAAAAGATGGGTAGCAATCATCGTGGTTACTATAAAGCCAACTGCTACAATGAACGTAACCAGTATGGGAAGGTAGTCGCGAAGACTATTGACTAATAACAACATGATATTTTTATCAAAATTTATTTAGATGGCAAAATTAAGTTTTCTTAATGAAGTACATAATTTTTTTTAAATTATTTTTCCCCTTTTTAGCTAAAGTGAATTTA
The DNA here is from genome assembly GCA_903953615.1 of uncultured Bacteroidota bacterium. Taxonomy (GTDB): domain Bacteria; phylum Bacteroidota; class Bacteroidia; order NS11-12g; family UBA955; genus JABMMZ01. The sequence continues at coordinate 11,138 of CAJBKH010000121.1, read as the reverse complement.
ATTAAGACAATTGAATCCCAAAAACACTAATAATGCTTCATTAGGCCACCTTCAAAAGGACTCCAATAAGGCGTTTTTACCTTTGCATATTTCAAGGCATCATTGGTAAACACGTTACAAGTTTTTAAAAAACTATAGGTGCCTTTGGCTTCATAAAAATTATCATAAGGTGTGTAGCCTTTGTCCTTTATCAACTGTATTGTTTTATCCTTTCGCAAAAAGGTTGATTGATAAAAGTTAATTAATTTTTGATATTGCGCGGTTGTAATTTTAATAGACCTTATATGACTGCTCGGTTTGATATTTTTGTGGTAACAAACATGCATGGCAGATGAACTCAAGAAAAAACACGCTTTGAATGCGGTACTTGCTTTTAAGTCTGCCCAAGTGGGTGTCTCAATATAAAATCCCTTGTCGCCCCACCCCAAAGCTACATATTGATAGGTGCTGTCAACGCCCTTAAAAGTCTCGGGCCTAAAGAGGGTATCCCAAGCAATATGAGCGGTTCTTACGGGGAAAATTAAATCGGTATGAACCCCATTCGAAGCAATGAAAATTTCCATGTCTGTTTCTTTTTTCGCACTGCTGTTCACAACAATGTTCGAACAAATAAAATAGGCTGTAAAATAAAAGCACAAGAACAAAACAAGGCCCTTCAAGCTCAAAAAAAGGAACTTTAAAAGCCGTTTGAAAATGACCTTCATTTGCAAAGATTAAATGCCTAAATCCAGGGCATCTTCTGGTTGTCCGTATTCATCGGTGACATTGATTTCGGAATATTCACCGCAATTGTATTCAATACTCAGCGGTTTAAGTGGCTTAGGAATAGGTTCTAATGTTATTTTTAAATCAGGATCGGCCTTCGCACTCTTTATAAAATAAGCAAAAATAGGCAAGGCTGCGTGGGCCCCTTGACCATAATTAGTGCTTCTAAATCTTACTTTTCTGCTATCGCAACCAACCCAAGTGGCGCATACTAAATCTTTTGTTACACCCATGAACCAACCATCGCTGTTGCTTTGTGTGGTACCTGTTTTACCGCCAACCCAACCTTCAACGCCATATTTACTGTGCAAACGTTGTCCGGTTCCTCTACTACAAACACCTTCTAATAATTGACACATCACAAAAGCTTTTTCTTCATTTAAAACTTGCTTAATGTTTTGAGGAGAAAATTCTGCCAATATATTGCCATTCTTATCTTCAATGCGGGTAATATAAGTTGGTTCAACCCAATAACCTTTGTTGGCAAAAGTTGAAAATGCACTGGCCATGTCAAAAGGCGAAATATCTGTAACACCTAAACAAATGGATGGTAAGGCTTGCATTTTTGCACTGTCAATACCCATTTTTCTAACAAATTCTATAACCGTTTCTGGCGCTCTATCGCCCATGGTTTTTAATACTTGTGCAACAATACAGTTGGTTGAAGTTGCCAATCCTCTGTACATGTTCATGCTGCCACCATAACTGCCATCACTATTGTGCACACGCCAATTGCCGTAATCTGGTGGCGAATTCGGGAATTGCGTACAAGGCGAAATTTTGTTGTCGATGGCCAATGCGTAAATGAATGGCTTAAAGGTTGATCCTACCTGCCTGCCTGCGCTTTTGTTGACGTGGTCGTACTGGAAATAATGGTGATTAATGCCACCAACCCAAGCTTTTACTTGACCAGTGGTAGGTTGTATAGCAATGAAACCAGTATGCAAAAATTTCTTCATGTATTTAACAGAATCCAAAGGACTCATCATGGTATCGCGGTCGCCATTCCAACTGAAAACAGTCATTTTAACTTTGGTTCTACAAATTTTCATGATGGCAGCTGTGTCTTTGCCATATGTTTTTTTAAGGATGGTATAGCGTGGCGTTTTTCTTAGTTCTTGCACGGGGTAGTCTGCCAATACTTTCCAATTTTCATCTCGCCAAGGTTGTTTGCCTTCCCAAGTTTTATCAAATTGTTTTTGCAAATCTTTTAGATGCTTATTCACTGCATTCTCTGCATACTGTTGCAATTTAGAATTAATGGTCGTGTAAATTTTCAAACCATCTTTATAAAGGTTGTAATTTTCGCCATTGGGCTTGGTATGTTCCTTACACCATTTGGTTAAATCGCGTTTAATATACTCTCTGAAATATACAGCCATCCCTTCGTTGTGATCTTCGTATTGGTAATCTAATACAATGGGTTTGTTTTTTAGTTGCTCAAACTCTTCAGGGGTTAATTTCTCGTTGCGTTTCATTTGACCAAGCACAGTATTCCTTCTCTGCAAGGCATTTTCCGGATTACTCCTTGGATTATAGGCCGTAATTGCTTTTAAAACCCCGACCAATACAGCACATTCTTCGGCTTTTAATTCACTAGGCGCCTTGTTAAAAAATTCTTTAGCGGCAGATTTAATACCAAATGAAGAGCCTGAAAAGCGAACCGTATTTAAATACATGGCCGCAATTTCATCTTTGGTATATCTGCGTTCCAAGCGCAATGCAATCACCCACTCTTTTAGTTTTTGAGCCATTCTAATAACAACATTTGGTCTTGCACCATCATCATAGTGAAACAGGTTTTTTGCCAATTGTTGGGTAATGGTACTCGCCCCACCTTTTCTACCAAAGCCCATTAGAGCACCAACCAAACGTTTAGCATCAATTCCAGAGTGGTCATAAAAGCGTTCGTCCTCAGTCGATATTAAAGCATCAAACATTTTTGGTGAAATATCCTTAAAGGCAACGTAAGATCTTTTTTGAATATAATACTGACCCATTACAACGCCATCTTCACTTATTAATTCACTTGCAAGCGCACTTCTAGGGTTTTCCAATTCTTCTATATCCGGCATATGGCCGAGAATGCCAAAACTTACCAGTGTAAAAAATACGGGTATGAAAATTAGCGTGTAAAAAAAATACTTCCAGAATTTTTTTAGAAGTGGATTTTGTATTTGAGCTTTGGCCATTAGTATATATTAGTTGGTGGGGTAGGAGGATTTATAAAAGAGCAAGTAATTGTCTAGTTTTTTTTCGCCAATCAAAATTCCGAAATTCTCCTGACTGATCATAAAGTTTTGAAAAAGCTGGTAGTCTTTTACTTCTGCAAAAAGCGCTGTATTGCTTTTTATTTGCACGAGGTATTCTTTTACCTTGGCGAATGTAGAAAAATTATTGATCACCACAGTTTGATATTCTGAACCAATTAAACTGTTGGTAATTTGAAGGTCTTCTGTGCTAAATTGCGATTTATTGAAATTGCTAAGTATGGTTTTAATTTGATTGATATTGATATTCTGTGGCACTATCAACATAAAAAAATGAGGTTCAGCTTCGTTGTATTTATATAAACTATTACCTGCATTTTTATTTCCCATTTTGTTCTCCACTGCTGGATTGGCCTTTGCGTTTTTAGCCTTTAAAATTTGCAATGTTTCGCCAGCTTGCTTGCCAATATCTGTTAATGGATAATTGTCGACAATGGCTTGTAATTTCTTCTCAAATAAACCCAAATCTCCTTGTTTGCCTATTGACAAGGCTTCTAGATAATCGAAGTTCACTTGCAAAGGATTGCCCGTATACTTTAAATCGTTTTCTTTCTTATAAACAAGCACGTCTGCATACTTTTCAGATTTAAATGCACCATAGGTTTTATTGTATAAAATCTCAACTTCATCATCTGCCTTTTCTGCAACTTGAGCACTGCTAGTACTATCATTGTCGTTATGTTCTAAAACATTCAAGAAATCACTTTTTGGGTCGGCCTTGCGAATCAAATCGGTGTAATAATCAAAGCGGTCCATTTTACCTTGCTCTTTGTTAATGCGGGCTAATAAATACCATGCATTGATTTCATATTTACTTTTTGGAAAGCGAACCAACATTTCCTCCAACATTTTTTTTGCCTTCTCGTTTTCCTTTAAACTTTGATAATAGACATTGGCCCCTAAATAATAAGATTCCGAAATATCATCTCGCATTTTTTGTTTATCCTCTTTTGTAAAGGGAATACTGTAGTAGTATTTCTTGCGCTCATCAGGCACATCTTCTAACAGCTTTCTTTTTTCTTCACTGCCTGGGTCATCATTCTCTTGTGCATCATTAAACTTTTGCAATGCGGCCGTTTTATTGCTGCCTATACCCCAGTATTCTGCCAATTCGCGGTTGCCCCAGATGCGTTGAAACTCTTGTATGCCTTTGGCCTTTGCCGTTTGATTATAGAATGGAAAATTGGTTGAACTGACGGGTGCTTGCGCATTTTGGGTCGCCAATTGTTGTTGTATCTTTTGTCTTTCTTCTAATTGTTTTTTCTCCTCGGCTTTCTCTTTTTCTTCCTTTATTAAATTGTCAATGGTTTTTTCCATTAACTTTTTATTGTCAGCCAATTTTAACAGACTATCTTTTTCTTTTATATTTAAAAGGTGCTTGATGAGTTCGTTTAGAATTTGATTTTTTGCATTAATATTGGTGTACTCAGGACTATTTTTATCAGTACTTCTGGCCGAGCTATCATAATAAACTTGAGCGTTTAAATAATCTTGTTTTTTGAAATACAAATCGGCCAATGCCAAATACGTCAAGCTGCGAATATTGAGATCACTGTTTTTACTTCTCAAACAATTACTGTACTCGACAATGGCTTGGGATTCGTTTTTATCTGCCAATTCTAAATTACCTAATTCGTAGTATATCTGATCAAAATAATCAATGTTCTTGTCATCCTTCAACATGGTTCTGAGGGTTGTCATCGCCTCACGCACCTCGCCACGGTTTTTTGTATTGATGGCTTTTGCCATGTTCAATTTGGCATTAAATGCAAATTCATAAGGAGGGTTTAGTTTTACGACCTTCTTGTATTTTTCGAGTGCATCAGCATTCTTCTTGGTTAAGGCATACAATTGCGCTAGCACAAAATTGTAACGAATTTTTTTAGCTCTGTTTTTAATTTTTGGGATAGATAGCTCAAGTAATTTAATAGCTACTTGGTATTTTTTCTGCTTAATATTAATTGCGGCCCCTGCGATGTTAAGCGATGTTTTGAGTTTCTCGGGAAAATCTTTTTTGTTGTTTAATTTGGTATACAACGCCTCAGCATCATCATACTTTTTAAGTTGAATATACGTAAGCAATAAATTAATTTCGGCTTTGGCGCCTGGAATCGTGTTTTTAAAATTACCTGCAACATATTCATACACTTCTATGGCTGCATAAAAATCGCCTTTATAAAATTGTGCATTCCCCATTTGCAAATAGCTATCATCAACCCATTTGCTCTTACTGTGCTTATCTATGATATGAGAACATTTTTTAAGTACCTCATCCATTTTGGCACTATTGCCTTTTAACGAAGCTTCATCTCCAATTGGGTAGAGCGATAGTATGTCCTTGAAATTATCTTTGTAAGCTAGGTATGTGTTGTCTTCGGCTTCTGTAATTAAAAGACTCGCATTGTAATAATAGTTATAATGAGAAACTGTGTTATGCCATATTTTCGAAAGCACAGATTGTGCTTTGCTTGTCGCGGTAGAACAAATCAGGAATATTGCTATTATTTTTAAACGATTCAAATTTTTCTTGTTTATTTGTATGTAACTTTGAAAACGCAAATTTATTATTTGCAAAGCACATTTTTGACATGGAAAAGAAACAAGAGAAAAGAAAATTACTTTTAAAGTTAAAAAACAAGTACCGCTTGCTAATAATTAATGAAACGAATTTCCAAGAAAAGACTTCACTCAGCCTCTCTCCAGGAAACGTATTGTTAGTGGTATCAGCCGGTTTGCTATTGTTCTCCTTAATTAGTTGGGGTGTTTATACCTTGTTTCCTACTGTCAAAGATTACGCACCAGGTTACGCACAAAATTTTGACGGAAAAATGAAAAATGATGTGTTGAACAAACTAAATAAGCTAGAAAACAAGCTTTCAATTGCCGAAAAAAGGGAATTGGCCATGAAACAAATTATCAATGGCGAGGATGTAACAGCTTATGATTTGCCTTATAAAGCAGACAAAAGTAGAACGGTTGAACTTGAAATTAACGAAACCAAGGCAGATGGCGATAGGGTTCAAAATGCCACTTCAATTATAGAAAGTGCTAAACAAAAGGAAGAAAAACAACGACCAATGGTGAATACTGGCGTTGCAGATTTTAGTCCTGAACAAGATTTATTGGGTAGTGAATTTCTTTTTTTTACACCTGTTAATGGCACAGTTGCGAGCACCTTTAATTCAGCAAAGGCACCTTTTATAGAAATTGTAACACAAGGAGAAGAATCTGTGAAAGCGGCCATGGACGGCACAGTTGTTTTCAATGGATGGACACCTGAATATGGCTATATCATTAGTATACAACATCAGAACAATTGGTTGTCAACCTACAAACAAAATGGGGTGTTATACAAAGAGATTGGCGCTTTTGTGAAAGCCGGCGAAACCATTTCATTAGTGGGCGATGCTGGAAATAAAAGTAAATTAAAAGGACTAAAATTCGAACTTTGGCACAATGGTGTTGCAGTTAATCCTTTAAATTATATTTCTTTTTAATATTATTGCAGAACAAAATGCTGAATAAAAATAACAAATCCGATAATAACCAAGGGTCGGCCTTGAACATGATAGGCACCGGTACACTTTTAACAGGTGATATAACCTCTGACGGTGATTTAAGAGTGGATGGCAAAATTCACGGCAATGTTATTTCAAAATCAAAAATCGCATTGGGCGCAAGTGCCGAAATTATTGGCAATACCATTGCTAGAAGTGCTGATATTTCTGGCAAAATCGATGGTGATGTTGAAATTGCTGAAACTTTGTTTTTAAGAGCGACAGCTAAAATCAATGGCAATATTAAAACCGCCAAAATTATCATCGAAAGCGGTGCAGTGTTTAACGGCAATTGCTACATGCACAAAACCAGCGATAAAACTGTTAGCTAATTAATTCACATTGCAAAAAAAAGCGCCACTTTCAGATTATGGCAAGTATTCATCTATTGCTATTCAAATGGCAGCCATTATTACAATTCTGACATTTGGCGGAAACTACTTAGACAAAATTTTAGCAATCAAATTTCCTGTCTTCACTCTCATTGGTGTATTCCTTGGCATTTTTACAGCCATGTATTATATAATTAAAAAACTATGAAGCCTAAAAAACTACAAATCTATTTAGCAACGGTTGTTTTGCTGATAATTGCCCTTGTTCTGCCAAGTGGAAAATTCCTTTGGAACGATAAATATTGGCTCATGGGCAGTATTTTAATTTTCTTGTTCAATACCTTGTTTGCCATGCGTAAAATTTCTGGGGCGGTAAATGTTTCTCAATCGAAATTCAACGCAATCTATTTTGGTTCGATGGGATTGAAAATGATTTTAGCATTAATATTTATTGTCATCTATCTGAATATTAGTGTAATACCAAATAAATTTGCAGTTGTTTTTATGCTTATTACATATTTTATTTACACAGGCTTTGAAATTCAATTTATCCTTTCTAAATTGCGCACCAATTCAGAAAAAGATAAAAATGGTGAAGATGCCCGAAAATAAAGGACTTTTAATTTTAAGTAAGTTGCAATTATTTGTTCTGATTTCTGTTTTTACGCTTTTTTCACCCGTTTTTTCCTTTGCGAACGAACCAGTGAGCGAACATAAAACAGAAGTTAAAGCCGATACGACAGCTGCTCACGAAAATCATGAAATAAGCGCCACCGAGCATTCAGCTGCAGGACATGGTGAACAACATGGTGAGGCTGTAGAAGCTTTCAACCCTGGTAAAATGATCCTCGATCACGTGAAAGATGCACACGATTGGCATATCCTTGATTACAACGGTCACCCAGTAGGTGTTCCACTTCCAATAATTTTATATGATAATGGTTTGCATGTTTTCTCTTCAGCTAAATTCGAACACGGTCATGCAGTAGTAGAAATCAAAGGCAATTTTTACAAACTACACGACGGTCATATTTACAAAACTGATGCTGCTGGCACCATTGAAATTGGTGAGAAGAAAGCAGTAATGAATGCAAAACCAATGGATTTTTCTATCACTAAAAATGTGTTAGCCTTATTTATTGGAGCCGCTTTAATGTTGTTTATTTTCTTAAGTGTGGCAAAAGCCTACAAAACACGCGGTAAAGCAGCACCTAAAGGTTTACAATCTTTAGTTGAGCCCTTGATTGTCTTTTTAAGAGACGAGGTTATCAAACCTTCAGTTGGCAAACACTATGCGCGTTTCTTACCTTTGCTATTAAGTATTTTCTTCTTTATCTTTATCAATAACCTAATGGGTTTAATTCCGATTTTCCCATTTGGTGCTAACTTAACAGGCAATATAGCAGTTACCATGATATTGGCTTTAATTGTATTTGTTGTCGTTAATTTCTCTGGTAACAAACACTATTGGAAACACATTTTCATGCCCGATGTACCAGTGGGCTTATGGATCTTACTGATTCCAATTGAAATCATTGGTGTGGTATTAAAACCATTCGTATTAATGCTGCGTTTGTTCGCAAACATTACCGCTGGTCACATTATCATCTTAGGTTTCTTTAGCTTAATATTTATCTTCGGTCAAAAGAGTGTAGGTGCAGGCCTTGGCGCATCAGTTTTATCAGTTGCCTTTACCTTGTTCATGAGTGTATTGGAATTACTAGTTGCATTTTTACAAGCTTATGTATTCACCTTGTTAACATCGTTGTACATTGGTTCAGCTACCGAAGAACACCACCACGCAGAAGATCATCATTAATCAAAATAATAAATCAAACAAATAAAAACCCCAATAATATGTCAATTTTAGAAATTCTATTACAAGCAGTATCAGCCGACCCATCTAGATTAGGTGCAGCTATCGGTGCAGGTTTAGCCGCAATCGGAGCAGGTATCGGTATCGGAAACATCGGTAAAAGCGCTTTAGAAAGCATTGCCCGTCAACCAGAATCAACAGGTGATATCAGAGCAAACATGATTGTTGCTGCTGCACTTGTAGAAGGTGCGGTGTTCTTTGCTATCGTACTTTGCCTTTTGATATTGTTCGTTTAATAACAACGATACCACAGATTAGCAGGGGAAATAACATCCCCTGCTAATTTTACATTAATTAAAAACAAATAAAAAAATGGATTTAGTATTACCCGGTTTAGGTCTTACCTTTTGGATGTTATTGGTATTTGGCTTGTTAATGTTCTTGCTTAAGAAGTTCGCATGGAAACCAATTTTAACTGCTTTACACGAGAGAGAACACTCTATCGACGAAGCTTTAAAATCGGCTGAAGTTGCACGCGAACAAATGGCAAAATTGAACAGCGATAATGAGGCTTTACACAAACAAGCAAGAGAAGAGCGCGACCAGATATTAAAAGAAGCGAAGGAAATGAAAAACGAAATCATTGCCGAAGCTAAAAAGTCTGCTGAAGAAGAAGGCAAACGCATGATTCAAAGAGCAACTGAAGAAATTAACAAGCAAAAGCAAAATGCAATTGCCGAGTTAAAAGGTCAGGTAGCTACTTTATCTGTCAACATTGCTGAGAAACTAATTAGCAATCAATTGTCTAATAATGCAGAGCAACAAGCTATTATAGCGAGTCAAGTTAACAACCTGAACAACAATCAACAAGCGATCGCTTAATCAATGTCAGAAATTAAAATAGCCAATCGATACGCACAAGCGCTGATTCAACAAGCCATTGCTGATAACAAATTATCAGTAGTTGCAGATAATATGCAGACACTTCTCGATACTTGCGAGTCAAGTAAAGATTTGAGAAATGTTTTGTCAAATCCTATTATTAATGCTGATCAGAAGTTGGTGGCTTTGAAAACTATTTTCAAAAATTTTGATGCATTAACCATCAATTTGATAGCACTGGTTTGTTCTAAGAACAGAGAAAATGTTTTAGCAGAAATTGCTGAATCATTCTTATCTGCTTACAGAGCGCATCAAGGCATACAGAAAGTAAATATAGAATCTGCAGTTGCTGCAGATGAGCAAACCTTACAAAGTATTAAACAATTTGTAATGGATAAAACAGGTGCAAAATCAATTGAATTGCACAGTAGTATTAATCCTTCCGTAATTGGTGGATTAGTAATCAAGTTTGGAGACAATTTGCTAGATAGCAGCATTGCCGCCAAATTAAGAAACCTTAAAAAAGAATTAAACATCGCATAAAATAATAAATCATGGCAGAAATTAGACCTGATGAAGTTTCAGCAATTCTGAAACAACAGATAACAAACTTTAAAACAGAAGCCGAACTAGAACAAGTAGGTACTGTACTTCAAGTAGGTGATGGTATTGCCCGTATCCACGGTCTTACCCAGGTTCAATCAGGTGAATTGATTGAATTTGAAAATGGCATGAAAGCCATTGTATTGAACCTTGAAGAAGATAACATTGGTGCCGTATTGTTCGGTAGCAGTACTTTAATCAAAGAAGGTGATACCGTTCGCAGAACTGGTAAAATCGCTTCGATTAATGTTACAGAGGGCATGTTAGGCCGTGTTATCAATACCCTTGGTGAACCAATTGATGGTAAAGGTCCTTTGACAGGCGAAATGTTCGAAATGCCTTTGGAGCGTAAAGCACCAGGTGTATTGTTCCGTGAGCCAGTAAAAGAGCCATTGCAAACAGGTATCAAATCAATTGATGCAATGATTCCAATTGGTAGAGGTCAACGTGAGTTGATTATCGGTGATAGACAAACAGGTAAAACTGCGGTTGCTATCGATACCATTATCAATCAAAAAGAATTTTACGAAAAAGGTAAACCAGTATATTGTATTTACGTTGCTATCGGTCAGAAAGAATCTACCGTTAAGCAAGTTGTAAAAACTTTAGAAGAAAAAGGTGCTATGCCATATACAGTGGTATTAACAGCTTCTTCATCTTCTCCAGCACCATTGCAGTTTTTTGCGCCAATGGCCGGTGCTGCGATTGGTGAGTTCTTTAGAGACAGAGGTTTGCCAGCATTGATCGTTTATGACGATTTATCTAAACAAGCCGTGGCTTACCGTGAGGTGTCATTGTTGTTAAGACGTCCACCAGGACGTGAGGCTTACCCAGGTGACGTGTTCTACTTACACAGTCGTTTGCTTGAGAGAGCTTGTAAATTAAACGCTTCTGATGCCATTACCCAAAACAT
>CAJBKH010000120.1 GCA_903953615.1 uncultured Bacteroidota bacterium | reverse complement strand
TACTTATTTAATGGATTTGGGTATTGATGAAGACCGTTTAAATTACAAAGGCATGGGACAAAAACAACCCATTGATACCAATGCGACTGAAGAAGGTCGATTGAACAACCGCAGGGTAGAATTTAAAATATTGTCTTTGTAAAAAGATCATAAAAAATTGCGTTGATTCATTAATTTGATATTCGGACTTAATTTTCAAAAATCTAAAAATAAGAAAATTTAAAAATGTTAAAATTCCCTTAACCTGCATCAATGAAAACAGGCATTAAATTGTGGTAACTTTGTATCATAAAATTATTCAAAATGGACCGTAAAAATTTTATTAGAAAAGGTTTAATGGGCACAGGTGCTTTCGTTGCATCTACTGCATTAGGAAGCGTATTGTAAACGAAATTGACGAACTACAGCCGCTCGAAAAACTTCTTGCGCCCGATTCTATTTTAGGATTCAACCATTTACCAAACACACAATCAATCATCATGGAAAATACCATCTTACACAAAGCCGACACCCGTGGCGATGCCAACCACGGTTGGTTACACAGCAAACACACTTTTAGTTTTGCCAATTACTACAATCCTGAACGCATGCATTTTGGTGCCTTGCGTGTATTGAATGACGATAGCGTTGAAGGCGGCATGGGCTTTGGCACGCACCCCCACGACAACATGGAAATTATTAGTATTCCATTGGAAGGCGACCTTGAACACAGAGACAGTATGAACAATATAGCCGTTATCAAAAATGGCGATATTCAAGTAATGAGTGCAGGCACCGGTATACAACATAGCGAGTATAACAAAAGCAAAGACAACAAGGTTAAATTTTTACAAATATGGGTGTTCCCAAATGCAAAAAATGTAACACCGCGTTACGATCAAATTACTTTGAATGCAGCCGACAGACACAATACATTCCAACAAATACTTTCTCCTAATGCGGATGATGCAGGTGTATGGATTCACCAAAATGCATGGTTTCATTTGGCGAAATTCGACAAAGGCACTTCGAAAGAATACACCATTAAAAGCAAAGGTAATGGCTTGTATATTTTTAATTTAAGTGGCGATATAAAAGTGGGTGAACAAGTTTTGAATGCACGCGATGGCTATGGCATATGGGACTTCGAAAAATTAACCATCAGTGCAGATTCAGAAGCTGAATTTTTACTAATGGAAGTGCCTATGCAGTTATAAGAAATAATTATTGCATTAATCACTCAAACACCCTAACTAAAGCTTAACTTTGCAATCCGTTATAATGACAAAAACAGCAGTCACCGTTCATCCGGTGAACCAATTGATACGCGCGCGTTGGAGCGCCCGTTCTTTTTCCGAAAAACAAATTTCACAGAAAGACTTAAACACTTTATTTGAATCTGCGAGTTGGGCCGCCAGTGCGGGCAACGAGCAACCATGGGAATATATTTACGCCAAGAATGGTACCCCAGGTTTCGACTTATTGTGGGATTGTTTGTTGCCAGGCAATCAGCCTTGGGCCAAAAATGCAAGTGTATTGTTAGTTGCAATTGCACGTCAATATTTTGCAGGCAATGGCAAAGCAAACATCGCTGCTTTACACGATACAGGTATGGCCAATGCGCATCTGCTTTTACAAGCCACAGAAATGGAAATTGTAGCACATCCAATAGGAGGTTTCGATCGCGACAAACTAACCCATGCACTTCAATTAAAAGTGACTGAAGCGATTGCTTGCGTTATAGCATTGGGCTATTTAGGCAGCCCCGACCAATTAGAAGAACCTTTCAAATCGAGAGAGTCGGCACCAAGAGTAAGAAAGCCTATAACAGAATTTATTAAACAAATATGACAAAAAAACAAATATTAGTCGTTGGTCGCCACCAAGACACGAATGAAAAAGTATTGCACCTAATTAATAGCAATGAACATTGGATAGGCAAAGGCAGCATTACCGACGAGAGTGCTTTGGAAATGTACCAAAATGGGACCTTCGATATGGCTTTATTGAGCGGAGGCATAGAGGTAGAAAGTGGCATTAAATTGAGAGCGGCATTTACCGAAAAAAATCCTGATATAGTGGTGCTTCAACATTTCGGAGGCATAGGCACATTAGCTGCCGATATCGAAAAGGCTTTTTTATAAGCATTGACTCCTTAAATTTGATAGTTATCATATGAATAGCCACTTACTGCCTATTCATATTAATGTGATAATTAATAAGTTTCCATTCTTGTTTTTGTGTAATGTTCCGCTTATTAACAATACCAACACCTTTGAGTATTTTATATTCAACTGAATCATTTTGTTCAGACTCATCTTGCCTATTTAAGATTGTAATTAGAGTATCTGTAATAGTTCCGAATTGGTAACTAGGTTCTATATTAGTTGTTTTTGAATATGAGCCAGGAGGATACGCACCTACTTTGAATGGTTTAAAAATTAAAGGAGTTGAACCTCGCTCACTTCCCTGTGTTCGAATTTTTTCAATTACAGAACCTCCTGTGGGATCCGCCAATTGAAAATAAAAATTTGAATTAGTGTAAACCATTCCAATTTCAACCGTGTAATAAGGAGATTTTTTTCTGTTTTCAGATGTAATATAAATAAGTTCAGATTTAGTGACATATTGACTGTCTATAGTTCCAGTATTAATTTCTTTATAAGTCCACCAGGTACCTGTGTCAAAGAACATCCAATCTTTCACATATTGTTCTACATAAAACTCCTTTGGTTTTCTTTCCTTCTTACAACTTGTTTTAAGCATTAGAAAAAAAGGCACTGATAGCAAAATGAAATACAATCGTTTTTTCATGTGTGTTTTTTTCATTTTAGAATAATGAAGCATTTATTATTACATTTATTTAGTCAGATTCTTACAGAAAATTAAATACATCTCAATGTCGACCATAAAGCTTTTTTAAACTTAAAGTTATTTGCAGTCAAAGTTAAATGAATTTCTCATTTTATCTCAAAGTCAAAATTCGATTTTAGCAGAATCATTAAATAATCATTTTTCTTGCAAAATATACTAAATTGCCCATTGATTAGTTAAACTATTAATTATTCAAAAGCCAATGTATATGCGTACACCCCTCCTTGTTATTTTATTCGCAAGCCTATTATTCGCTTGCAACAATGCCAAAGCACCTGAAACTGAACCTAGTCAAATTAATTTCAAGAGCAGTGAACCTGCAGATAGGTTAATGAATGCTCCTGCAGCATTAGAAACTAGTGCGGCGCCCGAGAATCCAAGCACGAATGCAACAGGCGAGCCCATTCCTGCTCAAGCGCAAACTGCGCCTTCAACAGTTCAAAAGAGAATTATTAAGGACGGCACCATGCGGATTAAAACAGCTGACATGCCTGCTTCGAAAAAAAGATTTGATGCCCTTTTAAAATCTTTGAATGCCTACTATGAATTAGAAGATTTACAAAACAACGATGCAGAAATTCGCTATGAATTAAAAATTAGAATCCCTGCTGAAAATTTCGAAAAACTGATTAGCAGTATTGAAGGTGGTGGTGATGAAATTACTGGAAAAAATATTCAAGCCCGCGATGTTACCGAAGAATACTTGGACATAGCAACACGTTTGGAAAATAAACGCGTGTACATGAAACGCTACCAAGAGCTATTGGGCAAAGCACAAAAGATAGAAGATATTTTAGCGATTGATGAAAACATACGCACCCTGCAAGAATAAATTGAAAGCTCCGAAGGCCTACTCAAATATTTAAACGACCAAGTGG
>CAJBKH010000119.1 GCA_903953615.1 uncultured Bacteroidota bacterium | reverse complement strand
TAAGCACTTATCAAAGTGTTACGGGTACAGGTAAAAAAGCAGTCGACCAACTGATGGCCGAGCGCAATGGCACCACTGCCGAAAAAGTATATCCTTACACCATTGATATGAATTTATTGCCGCACATTGATGTTTTCATGGACAATGGTTACACCAAAGAAGAAATGAAAATGGTGAACGAAACCAGAAAAATCATGGGCGATGACAGCATTAAACTCACCGCCACTGCTGTGCGTGTGCCTGTAATGGGCGGCCATAGTGAAAGCTTAAACATTGAATTCGAAAATGATTTTGATTTGAATGAAGTGATTGCAATTTTACAAAATACCAAAGGGGTCATTGTACAAAATGATGTGGCCAATTTGGAATACCCTATGCCTTTGCATGCCCACAACAAGGATGAAGTATTTGTAGGTAGAATTCGCAGAGATGAAAGTCAAGCGAATACCTTGAACTGCTGGATTGTGGCCGACAACCTTAGAAAAGGCGCTGCTACCAACGCTGTGCAAATTGCAGAATACCTGCTTGAAAAGCATTTGGTGTAAAATTTTACACTTACATGACCAACAAAGGGTCATTTTTTTAGGCAAGCAACTGTTTATGTTACTTTGGTGTCTTATCTTTGGATTCAGTTTTTTGTTTGATTAAACAGTTTACCTTCATATTGTTTCTTATTGGCTTGCAATTTCAAAACCTACAGGCCCAACAATGTAATATCAGTTATACCGGTATTCCATGCATTTACAATCCCATCGATTTTAAATCGAATACCCCTGGGGCTACCAACCATTCGTGGGACTTTAATGGCGAGGGTTTTAATAATACCCAAGCCAATCCACAATTTGCCTTTAGCACCACTGGACTGAAAACCATACGCTACACTTGCACTTTGCCCAATGGTTCTAAGTGCACAGCAACAGTGAATGTAACCATTAAAGCAAGACCTAAACTCAGACTGCATTTACTCAACGATTCTACCCAATGTTATGCGGGCAACTCCTTTTGCTTTGTAGATTCAAGTCTCTCGGGCGACAACACCGCTTGCATTGTTTCCATCAAATATTTATTTAGCGATGGCGAATTGATAACACGCTACGGCACCCGTTCGAATCCCATTAAAACGCCCCTTTATTTTTGCAAAAATTATCCCGATCCGCAAGGTGGTGTTTATACCCTGAGTGTTGAGATAGAAGATTGCAATGGCTGTATTACCAAAGCTGATTTTCCTTACAAAATGCGGGTGGAATTTTCGCCAGCCATTTTTGCAACCGCTACTTTTTCAACAAGACTTTGTCAAAGCACAGCCTCAGGTAAATTTACTAACAAATCGCAAATTGCTTTAAAGGATGTCAAAAAATTCAAGTGGATTTTTGGCGATGGATCTTCAGACTCTACCCATTGGGATACTGTGAATCACACCTACGCGTTGAATGGAAAATTTACCGCCTCATACAGCCCCAAATTGGTTATCTATAGCAGCATCGGTTGTGCTACAACATTCGATATGAACAGCTTTGCCTTGTACAATTTGAAACCTTATATTATTGGTGACAAAGATTCTGTTTGTTCGGGCGAAACCATTAATTGGAAATTCGGCAGCGATAGTTTAAAAGATTTGATACCACCCGGTGCCGTGAATTGGTATACCCCTGGTTTGCAAAAAGGCTACGCAATAACAGAGGTCATGCGGACATTAGGACCAAAAGTCATCCGTTGTAGTGTTCAACATCCATGTGGCCCTTTCGAATTGTATGATACC
>CAJBKH010000118.1 GCA_903953615.1 uncultured Bacteroidota bacterium | reverse complement strand
GACGATTAAATGTTTCTTCTTACTTTTCATTTCCTCGACTTCAACAGAGGCTTGCCAAAAGAAAAGGTAAGGCGAAATCGTAGTACCCAATATTCCCACAATGATGGCGATAAAGTTTTTATCCCATTGAATGGTTGGAATAAAAGTGGCTTTCATGATGTCTGAAAAATTTTGTTTCGACAAGAAAGGCACGATAAAATAAACCAACATGACAATGCATAAATATTTTAAAACGGAGGCTATTTTTTGATAGGGCAAATAAATAATTAAGCCCAAGAGTAGGATGGTAAAAAGCACTGCAAAAAAACTGGCATCGATGGAGGGGAACAACAAATTACCAACTGCACCCATGCCTGCAATATCAGCTCCAATGTTCATGACAATGGCCGGAAAACTGAAGAGCAACATGACATACAAAATGGGTTTGGGATAATTCTTTTTTAGTGCGCCTGTTAAACCCTGTGAAGTTACCAAGCCAATACGGGCGCACATTTGTTGTATGGCCGCCATTAATGGGAAGGCCAGAATACCAGTCCACAAAGTTGAAAGGCCATAGGCTGCACCTGCTTGCGAGTAGGTAGCAATGCCCGATGGATCATCGTCGCTAGCGCCGGTTACCAAGCCAGGACCTAATTTTTTCCAATTACCAAAAAGTCTTGCAGTTAATGTTTTCTTTTTTGTTGTCATGGTAATTTATTTCAAAGTTACGCACTAGTTGAACAACTCCGATAAATTAAAATACGATTGACATTTATCTCCTAATTAATCCAAGAAAATTCTCGAATACCTTTGTTAATTCTAGTACGCTTTAAAACTTTCATCTTCAAAAACATCCGCCATTAACAATTGATCATCGCCATTCTCATGCATTTTTTTGAATGCCTTTTCCCAACCTTTTCTGGGCTCTGACTTTGGTTTCAAAATGATATAATCCTTTTCAAGTATGAGTTCAATTTTTTCTCTAATTTTATACTTTTCAAGTATGGCATTGGAAAGTCGAATGCCTTTTGAGTTGCCTATATTGATTACAGAGAGTTCCATTGGTATTCAATTGTTATTACAAAATGATTACATTTTTATTGATTTTCAAAATTATTTTTTCAATAATTAATAAAACAAGCATTAAGAATTATGGCTAAACCATAATAAATTTAGCGCCCCTACTTCAGCAACTCCCACAAAATAATTCCAGTACATACCGATACATTGAAGGAATGTTTGGTGCCGAATTGGGGAATTTCAACACAGGCATCGCATAAGGCCAGTACATCGTTGTGCACCCCATCTACCTCGTTGCCAAAAATAATGGCCCATTTTTCGTCGGCTTGCAATTTAAAATTTTTGAGCGATACACTGCCCTCGGCTTGTTCAATGGCCATAAGCTGATAGCCTTCGGCTTTGAGTTGTTGACACAAGGCCACTGTACTTTCTACATGTTCCCAAGCCATGCTGTTCTCGGCTCCCAGTGCAGTTTTGTGAATGTCGCGGTGAGGGGGCGTACCAGTGATACCACACAAATAAATTTTCTCGATGCCAAAGCCATCCGAAGTGCGAAAAATACTGCCCACATTATTCAAACTGCGCACATTGTCGAGCACAATGGCAATCGGTTTTTTTTCGAGTTGTTGGTATTGATAAATTGTTAATCGGTTCAGTTGATGTGTAGCTAACTTGCGGAACATTTTGACGGGTGGTATTTTTATAATTATTTTATATATTTACGACTGCTTGAATGGTAAACTATGAGTGCAAAGATAACAGATAATCAAACACCGCTGATGAAGCAATATTTCGGATTTAAACAAAAATATCCGGGCGCCTTACTATTGTTTAGAGTGGGCGATTTTTATGAAACCTTCGGTGAAGATGCTATCTGCGCTTCGCAAATTTTGGGCATCGTGCTCACCAAACGCGGTGCTGGCAGCAGCAGCGAAATAGAGTTGGCAGGCTTTCCCCACCACTCTTTGGATACTTATTTACCAAAGCTAGTTAGGGCCGGTCAGCGTGTGGCGATTTGCGATCAACTCGAAGATCCTAAAGCCGCCAAAGGCATTGTTAAAAGAGGGGTTACCGAGCTTGTTACACCTGGCGTTGTTTTTAACGATAAGGTGTTAGATACCCGCACCAATAATTATTTGGCCGCCATTTATTTCAATGGTAACATTGCTGGTTGTTCTTTCTTAGATATTTCTACAGGCGAGTTTTTAGTAGCCGAGGGCCCCTTAGATTATATCGATAAATTGCTCAATAGTTTGCGCCCTTCGGAAGTTATTTTAAGTAAGAACCAAGCCAAACAATTCAAAGAATTAACAGGCGAAAAATTTTACCAATTCACCATCGATGATTGGGTGTTTCAATTGGATTATACCCAAGAAAAATTATTGTCACACTTTGGCACAACGACCCTCAAAGGTTTTGGTATAAGCCATTTGCCTAATGCTATTATTGCTGCAGGTAGTTCGTTGTATTACCTCGAGCACAACCAACAAAGCAATATCAATCACATAAATACTATCAGCAGAATTGATGAAGACAATTATGTGTGGTTCGATCAATTTACGATTCGCAATTTAGAGATCCTCTACCCTACTTACCAAGGCGGCAAATGTTTGGTCGATGTGCTTGATAGAACCTTAACCCCTATGGGTAGTCGCATGCTCAAAAAATGGTTGGTATTGCCCTTAAAAGATTTACCAGAAATTAATAACCGCTTAAACACAGTTGAGACTTTAATTCAAAATACTTCTGCGTTTACCGAGATAGCTGCTCAACTTAAACAATGTGGTGACATCGAAAGAATCATCTCTAAAATATCTTTGCTGAGGGCCAATCCGCGCGAGGTATTACAATTGGCAAGGGCATTGGATTGCGTTAAAAACATCAAACAAATTACCAGTCATTTGCCAGG
>CAJBKH010000117.1 GCA_903953615.1 uncultured Bacteroidota bacterium | reverse complement strand
CCATTGTAATTGGTAAATTTATAGGTTTGCATATGCCAACCGTTGCTTAACGACGCATTAGGTAGATAGGTAAGGTAATAGCAACTGCTATCTGTTATCATACTGCGCGTTGTTTGTGCTTGGAAACTTGGATCAAGGTATAACTCTTGGTCTAATGCTCCATCATTTGTTTTGGCAAAAAACTCAATATAGTCGTAGCTATTAAATTGGTTATCCGCCTCGCCCGAAACAAAAATGGGTACCTCTTTTCCTAAATAAAATATTTGCCACTTTTTGGGATTAACATCGCCAAGGCTAATCTTCATCTCAGTTGCAGCATCAATCAAAGTGGTATAATCCAAGTGGTAAATACCTTGTGCTCCAATTTTTATTTTGAAATACTTTTGATTGTAATTAATCCATTCATTGCCATAGCTCTGGCCCGTGGATAATTTCAAAATGGATAGAAATCCAATAAGAAAAATAATTCTTTTCATAGTTTATAGTGCAGTTTGATGACAAAAATACGCATTATTGTGTAAAATTTCAATCATATTATCTTTAATGAAAGACAAAAATACGCTATTTTTAGTACCTGTGGGCCTTTCTGATACCTCAATTGACTGGTATTTACCCCATAATGTACTAGAAACAATACACTCTATTACCCATTTTATCGTTGAAAATGCCAAAACGGCTAGACATTTTCTAAAGTTTATCAACCATCCTACACCCCTACAGAGCATCGAAATTTATGAGCTCGATAAACACGATTTACCTGCCCAGATATCTGATTTAAAAACATTTTTAAGCAGTTATCATCGCATTGGATTAATGTCAGAAGCGGGGTTACCATGTATTGCAGACCCTGGTACACATGTCGTAAAACTAGCCCATGAAATGAATTTGCAGGTTAAACCCTTGACGGGTCCATCCTCTATTTTATTGGCCTTAATAGCAAGTGGCTTCAACGGGCAAAGTTTCAAATTTTTAGGCTATATACCCACTAAGGGCTTAGACAAAAAAACCGTGTTACAGCAACTCGAAAATGAGGCAATTCATACTACCCAATTATTCATTGAAGCGCCCTACAGAAACGATCAATTAATGACAGATTTATGCCAAATACTAAAGCCAACCACCATGCTAATGTTGGCCATTGATTTGACAGGGGAAAATGAAAATATTATCTCTAAACCTGTTAGTTGGTGGCAACAAAATAAATTTGTAATTGGCAAGGTGCCATGCCTATTTGCTATAGGCAAATAGTCTAATTTTTACCCAAAATATAAGTGCTATCCAACCATAAAACCAGCTTGCTTTGATCCATTTCAAAATAAGTGGTATTTAATTCAGAATTTAACAATGGAAGTCCAAATGCTGGGCGAAAAGCATTTGGAAATTGACTTAAAAAAAGTGTATCATTTCTTTCCCTAAAATTCTTAAGATTGATCGCTTTTTTGAACTTAATTTTTGACACTAACATTGTTTCATGTGGCAAGGCCCAAGTACCCATCATAACATCATGGTCAATTTGATTTTCCGATAATAAATATTTATCAGTTTGATTGGGTATTTTTTTTAAAAAATGTTCGAGAACAGCAACCCTATTCGTGTACTTTTTAGCCAAAGTATTTGTCGACCAAAGTGCCCAAAAACAACCTAGTATAATGAGGAGGTAAACACTTCTCTGCACCCATAACGACATTGTTTTTTCTAACATTATAAAGGGGATCAAAAGTGTAAAATGAAAAATCAATAAGGTCTTCTGAATCATCATATGACTATCGCCTTTGCTATATACTAATGCCAAGGCAATGTAAAGTAATAATACAGCAAAAGAATACAAACTAAGCAGTAGCCATTTTTTACTTTTTACAAGGCTAAGCAGTTGCAGAAAAATGATACAAATTACAACAATAAATTGGGTGGCCAACAAACCCCGAAAATAAGTATTTATAAATGAATTTTTAAGCAATTGAAAAGGATCATAAAAAGTTGCCAATATAAGGTCCTTTTCATAAGCAGTAGAGCCAAAAATAAAGGCTTTACTAAGCAGCAATATCAGTAAAAAACCCCCGTAAAATAGGATGAGCTTATTAAACTTAAAAAGACTTATAAAAAAGATAATAAATGCACAATAAACAATAAAAATTGGATGGGTGTAAAAACCAAAAACAAGCATCAAAATACCAACGTAAATCGATGCTTGTTTTTCGCGCAATAAATGGGCTAAAAACAAGCATGCAAAAGCAAGAGAAAATTTGGTTTCAGTAACAACATCAAAGAAAGTTTCATTCACCGAAATGAGCAGTAAAAAGAGAAACACCAAGGCAATCACTTTATTATTCATTAACTTCCCTAATATGATATAAGTTACATACAAACACATGGTGTACATGAGAGAAAAACTTATAATAATTAAATGCAATGGGGCATTCAATTTCACCATTAACCAAGGTAAAAATTGGGGTATAACATGAATATACCTTCCTCCTTCTGCAATCAATTTTTTATCGTTCACCATGCGAAAAAACATGAATGCACTGTCCATATAACACACTCTTTCAAGTGCATAAAAAACTGACAACCCTAATAAAATTAGAAATATAAAATGGCCTAGTTTCCATGCTTTTTCTATCGTGAAAATTTTCATTGTTACAAGATTTCAAAAATAAGGTAAAAATATTTTTGAGAGCGGAAAGCCAAATTTTAATTATTTTCGTATTCCTTAGGCCCTTGAAACAACTGTTTTCAATATTGTTTTTTTTTATTTCAACTTACACCTTTGCAACCCATATTGTAGGTGGAGAGCTTAATTATTACCCCCTAAACAATAGCAAATACCGCATCACTTTAAAACTATACATTGATTGTTACAATGGCCAAGCGGCAGCTATATCGCAAGACCAATACGCCAACATTGCGGTCTATGGAAAAGATTCTAACCAACTGCTTCCAAGTTTGTGCTTTTCAGTAAAAAGAGGTGCCCCTGTTAGGGTTTCAAAGACCAATTACAATTGTATTTTATTGGCGCCAAACGCCTGTGTTGACGCGTATTATTATGATACAGTTATAGCCCTTCCTTACCGTGTTGATGGTTATATACTTTCCTTTCAAAGATGTTGTCGAAATATCACCATCATAAATTTAGTTGACCCCAATGGGACGGGTGAAAATATTTGGACCCAAATATCAGATTCTGCTCAAATTGGGTCCAATTCTAGTCCGACTTTTAAAAATTTACCCCCTAACTTTTTGTGCACGAATGCCCCGCTTATTTTTGATCATTCTGCTTATGATATTGAAGGCGATAGCCTCGTTTATGAGTTCTTTCATCCTTATACTGGTGGCGATCCTACCGACCCTCGTCCCTCTTTTTCTAATGACGAACCACCACCCTTTAGTAAGGTTACATTTCAATCGGGCTATACATATAACGTGGCGATCAATTCAAACCCAATGGCCAGTATCAATTCTAAAACAGGTATACTCAACATAACACCTACTTATTCTGGTCAATTTGTAGTAGGCATTGTTGTAAAAGAATTTAGAAATGGTGCGTTAATAGGCTTTACACAGCGCGATTATCAATTTAATGTGCAAGCATGCGTTTTCGAAACAACATCAGCATTTGTATCGCCCGATATTAATTGCGACCGTGAAGTATTCTTCACTAATAATAGCAACAATGCAAAAAGTTATTACTGGAACTTTGGCGACACAACAACATTAGCAGATACCTCAAACAAAGCAAGTGGTTATTATAAATACCCAAAAGCAGGTGTTTATACCGTTAAATTAATTGCTAAGAATGGCAACTGTATGGATTCGCTACTCAAAACCATCACCATACTCGAAAATATAGTTTATAATTTGCCTAATGATACCTTGATATGCACTGCTACTAATAAATTATTATTCCCAAGTAAATTTTACTATAATGCGCGTTATTTGTGGAGTACAGGCAGCACCGATTCAATTATCAATACGAATTCAAGCGGTACATTTTGGCTAAAAATCACCTATGGTAAATGCATAAAATATGACACTTGTATTATATCACTCGACCAAGAAGGTGTAGCGCTCCATACAGATAGCTTAATTTGTGACAACAGCCTAAAACAATTGAGAGCTACATTATGGGTATCCGGGCCTTTCAAAACAATCAATTGGTATTCCAATCCAAGTCAATTATCGCCTCAATTTTCAGATAGCAAAGCCTTTGTTAAGGAAAAGGGCTTTTTTAGAATAAGTGGGTTAAAAAAGAATGACTGTCCATATAGTGATTCTGTTGAACTGAAAGATAACTCAAGTATCCTTAATTTTAAATTCGCTAATGTATTTACACCCAACAATGATGGTTGGAATGATGTATTTCCAGAGGCTACACCACCCTATAATTACCATTTAATTATATTTGATAGATGGGGTTTAAAAATTCATGAATCAGATAATATTCCGTGGAACTCAGGAAAATTTCCGAATGGCACGTATTACTATTTTATTGAAGCCGACGGCTGTGGCCAGCGTATAAAAACGCACGGTGTGGTGCAGGTTATCAAAGACTAACTACTTTATAGTTGGATTGCGTTTTTTATATTCTTTGACACCACTCTCCAAGAATTTTAAAAACTCCTCTGTATCAAATTGTTTATTATTAATTTCACTGCCAACTGGTGTTTGTAATAAGCTTTCCTTGCTATCTAATAAACAATAGAGTGGTTGCGAAGATTTACCAAAATAACACACTTCAATTTCAGTGTTTTTCTTGCCCAGTGTTTTAATTTCTTGCTTGCTAAATCTACCGACAAAAAAATCAGACGGGTCTAATTTTATAACTTTATCATCAACGTATAATGAAGCTATTACATAATCTTCATTTAATACTTTCAACACACGTGGATCGCTCCAAACTTTCTCTTCCATTTTTCTGCAGTTCACACAACCATGACCAGTAAAATCAATGAACAATGGCTTCTTTAATTCCTTTGCACATGCCACAGCTTCGTCGTAATCATAGTAACCATTTAAGCCATGAGGGATGTGCAAATAATTGCTGTAATTTGGTTTCTTACATACGTTGCCTTTCACACCTTGCGCTTCTCTTAAACTGCGATTAATGTCAAAATCTTGGGTACTAATTGGCGGTAAATAACCTGACAAAAATTTCAAAGGTGCGCCCCATAACCCTGGAATCATATAAATTACAAAGGCAAGTATAGACATTGATAACATTAGCCTTGGCACTTTTAAATATTTAATTTCACTGTCATGAGAGAATTTTAATTTGCCTAAAAGGTAAAGGCCCATTAATCCAAAGATGACAATCCATAAACTTAAATAGACTTCTCTATCAAGAATATGCCAATGGTAAGTTTGATCGGCAATACTTAAAAATTTTAAACCCAATGCCAATTCAATAAAGCCAAAACATACCTTAACACTGTTGAGCCATCCACCACTTTTTGGCAAACTGTTGAGCCAATTAGGAAAAACCGCAAACAATGAAAATGGTAAGGCAAATGCTAATCCAAATCCTAGCATCGCAATTACAGGACGGATAAACTCACCTCCTGCGCTTTGTACGAGCACAGAACCAACTATGGGCCCGGTGCAAGAAAATGAAACAATGGCCAATGTTAGAGCCATAAAAAATGTACCATAGATGCCGCCTTTATCAGCTTCTCTATCTACTTTGTTGCTAAGCCATGATGGTAGCATGATTTCAAATGCACCAAAAAACGAAAATGCAAACACAACAAATATGATAAAGAACAAAGTATTTGGCAACCAATGCGTAGATATAAAACTACCTGCATCGGCTCCAAAAGCAAGTGCTGTTAAAGTACCAATCACCACATAAATGCCGATGATAGACAATCCAAAAACCATCCCATTCAAAAAGGCTTTCTTTTTACTCTTTTTATCTTTTAGGAAAAAAGACACAGTCATTGGTATCATTGGAAAAACGCAAGGTGTTAGCAGACCAGCTAAACCCGAAATAAAAGCCAAAATGAACAATCCCCAATTGCTTTCTTTATCGGTTTCAGATTGTTCTCCATTAAATGTTTTTGCAATGCAAGGCGCTTGGTCGTTACTACCGCTTAATCTGTAGTTACAAGTTTTGCAATCGCCTGTATCTTGTTTAATCGAGTCAACAATTATTGTTGGAGGCTGAATGATTGTTGTGATAGTATCAATTGTTTCAATTAATTCTTGCGTGGCCGTTTCACCGCATTTTACAGGATTACCTGTGGCTTTTATGCTGCCTGAAAAAGTCATTGGTACAAGTCCGCCAAAGCCATAACAGGTCGACTCAGAGCACCATTGTCCTTCTATTCTTCCACTTATTTTAAAATTCGAATTGAGTACTCTTACTTTTTGATGCACTTCTGCCCTGTCATGAAATTCTCCAACTTCACAATTGAAAACCTCATCCATAATGATTTTATCACCTACACTAAAAGGACTGCCTTCTAAGCAATAACTTGTGTTCTTATCAAAAAACAACTCAAGTTTTAGTGGACCAATATCACATTTGTTATAAGTGCTATACATGTGCATGCCCTTTGGAACACTTGCTTTAAGAATTACTTCAATGACATCGCCTGTTCTAGGCGCTTTGTTATTAATAGAAAGGGTAAAAGCAGGTGGTGGTGGCTCTTGTTGCGCATTAACAGTAGGTAGAAACATGCTTAAGCACAAAAACATGCAAAATAATTTAACACTTTTCATCGTTGTATATATGTTGACAAAAATATGGTGTAAAAAGTTGTCTGCCAATTATTTTTGAATTTCAAAGACCAATGATTTCTATAAAAAAAACTTATATTAGCCTCTGTTTCATTTTCATAATAAACTACACATTCGCACAAACACTCAGTGTCAAGCAATACATCGACAGTTTTAAAAACATTGCAATGCGCGAAATGATTGAATATAAAGTTCCTGCTAGTATTACACTTGCCCAAGGTTTATTAGAAAGTGGCAGTGGAAATAGCCGACTTGCTAAGAATGGAAACAACCATTTTGGCATTAAGTGTAAAAAAGATTGGACAGGTTGTACGATTTTAGAGGATGATGATGCATTGCAAGAGTGTTTCAGATGCTATAGCACTGCTGAGGAATCTTTTAGAGACCATTCACGCTTTCTAAAAGAAAATAAACGCTATTCTACTTTGTTTACCTATTCAATCACAGATTACAAATCTTGGGCAGGTGGCCTATTAGCAGCGGGCTATGCTACTAATCAAAAATATACTGATTTATTAATTGCCTGCATTGAACGCAATAAATTAGCCAAATTCGATACCTTGATTGTCAATGGATACAACCCATACAACCAGGAAATGCCTGCTAATTTCGAAATTATCAATGCAAAACGCATTCCGGTTACTGTAGTGCAGCCAAATCAAAATTTAGAAACAATCGCAACTCAGAACAATAAAACTGAAAAAAAACTCACCAAGTACAATGATTTGAATTACCACCGCATTGAACCTGGCGATGTACTATACCTAAAACCTAAGAAGAATAAAGCAACGATTGCATCACATACCGTTGCAGAAGGTGAAGATATGTGGACGATTTCTCAAAAATATGCCATCAAACTAAACGCCTTGTATAAGAAAAATTTAATGATTCCAGGCACCGAACCTGTATCGGGTACTGTTTTACAGCTGCAGCACAAAGCATCCACAACCCCCGATACGAGTCGTAAAACAATCCAGCCTTCAAGTATGCCTACCAATTCTAATTTACCATTGAATGGCGACAATTGGCATATTGTGAGTGCAGGTGAAACTTTGTTTAGTATCAGTAAACGCTATGGCTTAACAGTTGATGAGCTAAAAGCAATTAACAAGTTAGAGGGTAATCAATTGTATTTAGGTCAAAAATTAAGGATCAAAACGGAAGGTAAAACAACAGAAGAACCAATTGGCATTAAACATATTGTAAAAACTGGCGATACTTTGTATTCAATTTCAAAATTATATGGTGTTACTATTGAAGCTATCAAAAATTTAAATAATCTAAAAAGTGATAGCTTAACGATTGGACAAATTATCATTGTAAAATAGCTTGCATAATTGATTTATGTCATATAAATCAATGCGTTATAAATTGACAATTGACAGAAATTTAAGGAATAGTGTAAAAATTAAGTCATATTTTGAGTATTTATACTCTTTTTTTTAAAAATTAACATTAGTTCTTTTTTTGTGACTGTCTTTACGCTAATATTGACTATTGGTATAATATACAATTTATTATACACAAGTCAATATTTATGAAAAAATCAATTACTAGCCTTCCCACAAAAATGATTCAATCTGTCTTTTCCTTGCTATTTTTAGCAAGCCTGACAATTGGATCAATTTCAGCCCAAATTACAAATCCGGCACCCTATTGTTTTCCAACAGCAGCAAATATGTCAGCTGGAACATGTACAGGTTCGCCATATGGATTTTGTATTCAAACATTTAAATTAGGAACTATAAAAAATGATCAAACAGGTGTTTGTTATGGCTCTTCATCTCAAGATGTTTACCGTTACTGGAATTCTAAAACCACTACCCTAGAGGCTGGTGCTACTTATACAGTAGACATGTCAAGTCCACAAGGTCCTGGCTACCAAGTTAGCTGTGGATTTTGGATTGACTATAACAAAAACAATACTTTTGATGCCGGAGAATTGATGGGAACTAAAATTGGTACTAATAACGTTACAGGTGGCTTGTTTTGGACCATGAATTTTACAGTTCCTTGTAATGTGAGTCCAGGTAAAACTAGATTGCGCGCTAGAGCACAATACAATAACCAAGTGAGTGGTGGCGATGGTTGCTCAACGCCTCAAAACTATGGTGAATCATGGGATTTTGATGTAACAATCAATTTGCCTACAAGTGTGAGTGCTAATTTTATTGCACCTACACAAGCATTCGTTAAGACAGTTGTTAAATTTATCAATAGCAACCAAACAGGTTATGTTGAACATGCATGGGATGCCAACAATGATGGCTCATTTGAGCAAAAAAGTGGTGTTCCAAACTACAATACTACAAACAGCACTTGGACAACACCAGGTACAAAATGTGTTAAATTAAGAAGTACAAATTGTTTAGGTAAAGATAGCGTTGTTAAATGCTTAAGCATTGTAGCACCAACTGTTATACCAAAAGCTGATTTCATCTCTAACTATACAAGCATAGAAATTTATAACCAAATTCAATTATTTGACTTGTCAACTGATGGTCCTTACCTATGGAAATGGAGTGTATACGACTCTGTAACTTACGCAACCGATCCTTTCGATCCAGTTTCTGATTTGAACAATGGTTGGATTTCATACGACAATGGAACTACACCTTTTTCTCAAAATCCTATGATTTCTTTCTACAGAGAAGGTGTTTATTGTGTTGAATTAGTTGCTACAAACGGCATTGGCCCTTCAGTAATAAAGAAAAAATGTGCTTATATCACTGTAATTGCTCCAACGAACTACTATTTAGGTTTTGGTTCTTATGGTCCTAACTCTGACAACATCGTTGGAAGTAGTACTGGTAAAATATTTGATGATGGCGGCATTAATGGTAAATATGGTAACGACCAAGGTTATGGCACACGTTCATATTTACAAATTACGCCTTGTAATGCTCAAAAAATCACTTTAACAATGACCCAATTGAGAATGAAAGATGCTGGGGATGTTTTAAGTGTTTATGATGGCAGAAATGATAAAGGTACTTTATTAGGTGCTTGGTCTTCAAACGACAAAGCAGTTAAAAAAGTAACTGCTACAAGTGGTAGCATGTTTATCTTATTTAAATCTGATGGTTCTGGTCAAGATTCTGGTTACATTGGTAGTTACATTTCTGAATTAGGTGCAGCTTCACCGCCAACCCCTAGCTTTACTACTTCTACTGATCCTGGTTACAATGGTACCCCATTGAAGTTTATCAATACAACCACCAATATTGCAGGTGTTCCTACTTGGGAGTGGACCATTGATGGTGATTTAGCTGGTACTAAAAAAGATATGCAAACAAGATTCTTCACTGATGGAACGTACGATGTATGCCTTGAAGTTAAATCTTGTGTAGGTAACAAAAAAACTTGTGATAAAATTGACATCATTACGCCTAATACAACTACTGCTGTTGATTTCACTGCTTCTACTAGAAGACCAACTATTAACGTTGATAAGGTTGTATTGAAACCAAAAGTAGACAACGCTAACCGTTTCTCTTGGACAATCTTCCCTACTACTTATACTTTAATGAACCCTCCAGCTAGCCCTTCTAAATATGGTGTTGGTTTTGTTAACTATAAAGATAACCCAGGTGATAGTTTCCCTACCCCAATTCTTAAATTTACTGGTGCTGGTTGTTATACTATTACTTTAAGAGCTTGGAACGACAACGATAGCACTGCTACTGTTAAAACAGTTGTTAAAAATAAATACATCTGTGCTTTAGATTATTGTTCTCCTAGTGCTTATATCTTAAGTGCTGATATCGGTATCAACAGAGTAAAAGTATTATCTGGCTCTACTGCCTTATTAAATAACTTCAGTACTTCTGGTGATGCAGCATATACTGATTACTCTTCTACAGTTCAAGCTACCTTGACTTATGGTAGAACTTATACTGTTGAAGTTTCTAGAAACTCTACCATCGACCCTGCAAACAGAGTGGCTTGGATTGACTGGAACATCGATGGTGATTTCAGCGATGCTGGTGAGAAAATATTTGCTGAAAGCAGCAGCCAAAATGCTACTTACTCTACTTCATTCACTGTTCCTGCTTTGGTTAATTCTTTCGAAGGTTTAACTAAAATGAGAATTGCTGCTAACTATAACAATTATGCTACTACTGAGTGCGGTCCAGTTCAAGCTGGTGAGTACGAAGATTACGGCTTAATCTTAGCTAACGATAATCAACCACCAGTAATCACGCTTAACGGTTCTGATACTGTAAGAATTGAAAAATGTTTCGCTTACACTGATGCCAAAGCTGTTGCAATGGATCCATCAGAAGGTAATATCTCTAGCAGAATGGTTGTCACTTCTGATTTAGACAGCTGTACTACTGGTATCTATACCATTGAGTACAATGTAACTGATGCTTCTGGTAACAAAGCTATTCCAGCTAGAAGAACAATTATTGTTGTTCTTGATAAAACACCTCCTACCTTAACACTTAACCCAGGTAGCTCAGGTTGTCTCGAAGCAAAAAGAGACAATGGTCCTTACGTTGATCCAGGTGCTACTGCAGTTGATCCTAAAAACTTAACTAACTTAACAGCAGCAATTGTTGTCACAGGTAGTGTTAATACCCGCTTAGTAGGCACTTATGAATTAACCTATACTGTTCAAGACGTTGCTGGTAACATTACCACTAAAACAAGAACAGTTTGTGTAGCTGATACCAAAGGTCCTAAAATTACTGCTAACGGCCCTACTAACATCCAAATCGGTTCTATCTGG
>CAJBKH010000116.1 GCA_903953615.1 uncultured Bacteroidota bacterium | reverse complement strand
TATAAAGCACTAAATAAGAACATAAATTCATTGCACCACCATTACCACCAGAGATCTGAAGGTTATTCACAGTAAAATTAGCAGTACCGCCATTGCTAATATTTGCAGTAATTGGAACAAGAGTTGCAGTTTGAGTAAAAACAGTTGTACCAACACCCAACAAATAAACTAAAG
This sequence comes from uncultured Bacteroidota bacterium, assembly GCA_903953615.1. Classification (GTDB taxonomy): domain Bacteria; phylum Bacteroidota; class Bacteroidia; order NS11-12g; family UBA955; genus JABMMZ01. The sequence goes on along the minus strand of CAJBKH010000116.1, from coordinate 4,482 downwards.
TATCTGTAGTTTTAATAACATCAGGACCATTGTTTGTAACAGTTAACGAAACGCTAAAAGATTGACCTGTTCTAATGGTTGATGAAGCAGTAGGAGAAGTCATGTTTACAGAGAAATCAAGTTTTCTTTGTGAAAAAATTGTAGTTGACATAAGAACTACAAAAGAGAAAAGTAATATTTTTTTCATCTTAATATATATTAGAATAGAACAAATTTAAGCAATAAAACGATTAAATCAATACCATAGATATTTGTGTTTTAAACAATGTTTTAAACACGTATTTAAAACCAAACTTGCAAATGACAAAAGTCAATTTTGCCATAAAAAAAAGTCACCTCGAACCGAGATGACTTTTTAAATTAGTTGGTTGGTTTTATCTATTCAACAATGAACTTATTCATTGATATTTCAGCCCCATTGATGACTTTATAAAAATAAACACCTTTTGATAGGTTGGCAACATCGATGGCTACCGTTTGAAGACCAGCCTCAATAACACCATTGTTAATGGTTTGAACAGTGCGACCTTGCATATCGTATATTTCTATTGAACTACTTGAATTATTTGTAGCAACGAATTCAATATTTAAAATAGAACTTGCTGGATTTGGATAAGCATTAGAAGTAAATTTATTAGCTGCAATAGCACCAATACCAGCACCGCTGAAATTCATTGTTACACAGCTTCTGTTATTACCATCAATGTTCATATCATAAACTGAATCTGGCGTTGTTCCATTATATAGAATTAAATAAGAACACAAGGTTACTTGACCACCACTAGCACCTGTTAAAGTCATATTATTAACAGTATAATTGGCAGTTCCACCACTTGGTATATTGGCGGTGATAGGCACTCTGGTAGCAGTTTGCGTATAGATGGTTGTTCCAACACCCATAAAGTAAACAAAGGTATCGGTGGTTTTAATAACACCAGGACCATTGTTTGTAACCGTTAGATTAACACTAAAAGGTTTGCCAGTTCTAAGGGTAGTAGAAGTTGTTGGAGAAGTCATGTTAATACCAATGTCAACTACTCTTTGAGAATAAACAAGGGTCGCCATAAGCAACACAACTGAAAATAGTAATGATTTTTTCATTTTAATAAAATATATAGGCAACAAAACTAAGCCTTTGAATAGGTCAATTTAAAAGTTCCTCTAAATCGTTTTGAACAATGTTCTTAACAATGGCGTCATTCTGTTCAATTAAATCGTCTGAGACCCTTTGCTTTTTCTCTTGAAGCTTTATTATCTTTTCCTCTATCGTATTTTTACTTATAAACTTGTATACGAATACAGGTTTGGTTTGTCCAATGCGATGGGTACGGTCCATGGCTTGTTTTTCTACCGCTGGATTCCACCAAGGATCTAATAAAAAGACATAATCGGCTGATGTAAGATTAAGTCCTACCCCACCCGCTTTAAGCGAAATTAAAAACAATGGAATGTCTTTGTCTTTTTGGAACTCGTTCACGAGCTTCGATCTTTCGGCCGAAGGTGTGCTGCCATCTAAATACAAAAACGACTGATTCTGCATTTTGAAATACTCTTTGTATAAATTCAAGTGTTGAACAAATTGAGAGAATAATAAGATTTTATGTTTATTCTCAATGGCCTTTTGCACCATCTCAATGACCTCATTAAATTTACCAGAACCATCTAGGTAATCTTCTTGCGCTAAAATTGGATGGTTGGCTATTTGCCTCAATTTCGTAAGTCCTTGCAAAATCATCAACTTGGAATTATTCATTCCAACATTGCTGATAGATGCCATTAATTCGTTGCGGAAAAGCGACTTCACACTTTCATAGCGTTCGCCTTGCTCCTCGGTCATATCGCACAAACGGATCTGCTCTGTTTTTAATGGCAAATCGGTGGCGACTTGTTTCTTTGTTCTTCTCAGAATAAAAGGCTTAACAATGTTGCGCAAAATTTTGGTTGCGTTTTCATCTTTGTCCTTTTCAATTGAAACTACATATTTTTTGGAGAAAAAATTATAATTCCCTAACAAGCCCGGGTTCAAGAAATTAATTTGACTCCATAAGTCGGTGATGCTATTTTCAACTGGCGTACCAGTAATAACAAAACGCTGTTTAGCATTCAATTTCATGACACATTGGGCGGTTAAAGACCCTGGGTTTTTTATCACTTGCGACTCATCTAAGACGATGGTACTAAAGTTAAAACTACCAAATAAATTAATGTCATTACGCAGGGTTCCATAACTTGTTATAATGATATCATAATGCGCCATTATTTCTTTCAAGTTTTTTCTTCTGCCAATGCCAATATGTACATATACTTTTAGATTGGTAAACTTATTGGCTTCGTTTTGCCAATTATAAATGAGCGAAGTAGGTACAACAATCAACGAGGTATTTGGGGCTTCGATGGTAGCTTGTGGCTTCGGGTCTGTTATAACAGAATCTATTTCAGAAACAGCCTCGACATTTAAAGCGCTTGTTTCGAACAGACCGAATTGCGGTTGCTCGCTAACCTGCGTTGGGGTATCATTCTCCTTAGACAATGGTTGACGTGCTTCATTTTTATATTGCAAATAGGCTAATATTTGCAAGGTCTTACCCAAGCCCATATCATCTGCCAAACACACACCATAACCTTTTTCGCTCATGTAACGCAACCAATTATAACCTATCAATTGATACGGTCTAAGGGTCGCATTCAATTTTGCAGGCAAGGGATATTGAATCTCCTCATTGAATTGAATATCGTTGCCAATGGAATGTTCCCCATTCTCTAACAATCCATCTAATAGGCCAATGTGGTGCTTTTTGAGCTTTAATTTATTTTTATCAACTACCACAAAGTCAAATAAACTGGAGTAGCGCGTAAACCATTCTTCAGGTATGATAGCGATTTCGCCATTCGGCAACAAGAACTCACGGATGCCTTTTATAATGTTATTTTTAAGTTTAATGAAAGGTACCTCGAATTCACCAAACTGTACGATGGCTTGCAAATCGAACCAATCGCCTTGCTTTTTAACATCGAAAGTAACAGAAGATTTGCCAATAAAATAGGTTTGCTTAATCAATGATTGGTCGACCACAAAACCTTGCTCTTTCAATATTTCTTGGTTATTGCCAATAATATCAAGTAGTTTTAATGGACCATCCTTGCTTATAAACAAAGAGCCTTCATGAATACTAAGTCCAATTCTTTCTAGAATTTGTTTTTTAATATCCTCCCATTGGCGCGACCTGCGTACACGGTGGAAGGTGAACTCGTTGTTTTTCTTTTCTACAGATACAGACACCATTTTTACCGAATGGTAGGGAAACTGATAAGGCCCATAGTTAAAGTACAAACTCGCACACAACATTTGGTCGCCAAAAGCGGTTAACTTTAGTACCGGGAAAGCTCGGTATTGTTCGGTCTTTATTTCAAAACCCTCGGCATAAACATCATATTGCTCAACGAGGTTTTTAACAAATTTCTCGAAATACAATTCCTCGTTGCGTGGCGCAATTGAAATAAAACGCTTATTTAAAAAAGGAGAAATTTTATTCCCATCGGTATTCTTTTTGAAGGTTATCAGTTGGTTGTTCGTCAATAACCAAGCGGGTTCATGAATGATTAGTTCACTGCCGTTTTCACTGAAATTAATTTTCTTATCGTCTAGTTTAACCGTAGCAAAATAGTTGGTACCCTCCTCGGTCCTTCTAAAATGAAAGAGGATAGATGCCTTTTCACTATCGATGTTTACTAATTGGTGAACAACATTCTTGTCTTTTGTTAAATAGAGTTTGCGCTTACCAAGTCCTTCGATTACTTTGAGCAATCGCTTTTCGATATAGGGTCTAATTTTTTTATGAAGCTCTTCGCTGTAATGTTTTTCAAAAAAATCTGAAGGTCGGATGGTCTTCTTAGAAACAAAAAATTTCTTCATTAACACCTCTGGTTCGGTCTCATCGAGTATTTTAAGGATTGCCAACTCTTCGTCGGCAACTTTAAAACCATCTGCAGCACTGCTATGGAGTTTTTGGGAAAGCAAACTATGCTTTCCATTCTTCATCAACTGAACTGCATGCAATTCAATGACATAGCCTAAATTAAGGTGTTTATTTAAGCTAAAAACTAAGTCAAAAGGTTCTTTGGGGTTAACTCTCATTTAAAAATTGGAAAGTGCACATCCCACGAAGGTAATACCAAAATAGGTGTATTGTAAAATAAAAATGGAAAATAAAAAAGCCCCCGTTTCCGGAGGCTCAACTATGGTTAAGTTAATAAACTATTGAAGGCTATTAACGTGCAAAGCCAAACTAGATTTTAAGTTCGATGCTTTGTTTTTGTGAATGATGTTTCTTTTAGCTAATTTATCCAACATACTAGATGCTTCGATAAATAAAACTGATGCAGCTGCTTTTTCAGTGCTTTCACGTAATTTTTTTACAACATTTCTTGCAGTTTTATGTTGGTAACGGTTTCTTTCGTTTTTAACTTCCGTTTGTCTGATTC
>CAJBKH010000115.1 GCA_903953615.1 uncultured Bacteroidota bacterium | reverse complement strand
GAGGGTCTGTATCTCTTCCATCGGTAAAAGTGTGTATATAGATTTCCTTTATACCTTTTTCAGTAAATATTTTGCAAAGCTGAATCAAGTGTTCTAAACTGCTATGTACGCCACCATTGCTCACCAAACCAATGAGGTGCATTGGTTTATTGTTTTGAGTGCAGTAATTTGAAATGCTTTCTAAAGTATCATTTTTCGCAGCCGAACCATCCTCAAATTGTTTGTTGATTAAAGCCAATTGTTGCCATACAATTCTACCAGCACCAAGGTTCATATGACCAACTTCGCTATTGCCCATTTGACCGACAGGCAAGCCTACAGCATTGCCGAAAGTTGTAAGTGTTGTATTGGGTAAAGTTTGGTATAAGGAATCTATATAGGGCGTATTGGCATTGTAAATAGCATCGGTAAAATCTTTTTTGCCAATGCCCCAACCATCTAAAATCATCAGGAAAGCCTTTTGCTTATTTTGCATGTTGCAAAGGTAATGATTTGGAAAATAGTTCAACCTTAAAATGATGAAAGTTAGTTGGTCATAGAAATGTTCAATTTTGTCAATTAAGATAGAATTTGTGAATAAGGAATGAGAGGGGAGTGCAATAAATATTGCAAATTTGTATCGGTGGCGGTTGAATGAAATCCATGCAAATTAATTATATCAGCTATGGCGTTGTAAAAACAGGAGGCTACAGACATGAAAAATGTTTGTTCGATGCTTTGTGTGCTTATAAGTCGGGGAGCAACGAAGTGAAGGGGCGATTGATTAGAAGAGCGCGTTTGTTTAAATCATTGATAGGTTATCTCGATTTAATCCTTTGGTCGTATTTTAAAAGCAATGCAGATATCAATATCGTGACAGCAAGGACAGGGTTGTCAGCCATTTTAAGAAATTGGTTTACAAAAAACGAGGTTTGGATTGTATTGCATAATTATGATGAGAATGATGGCAAAACAAAGCGCATGGCTTTTTACTATCAGTTGTTGTTTAGTTGGTTGAAAAAGGCAAAACACCAACGCTTTAAAATCATCACTGGTGCTCCCTATTGGGTGAAATATTTTGAACAGCAGCAAGGCTTAAAAAACAGCTATCTGTTTCCCAATTTTTTTGACACAAAACTTTACACGCCTTATCGCAAAGTTAAAAAAGACCAATCTGTTTTTATGGGTCAATGGAGTTCAAAAAATGATCCGCAAATTATTGGATTGGCAGATCGGTTAAGTCAGTTAGGTTACTACTGCTATTTTAGTACTTTATATGCCGAAGATGTTCAATCATTCAACGGTAGTTATGAAATAATTTGTTTTGAATCGCAAGCAACATTTCTTGAACAAATGTCGCGGGCAACCTGCACTTTGGCGCTAATTCGCCTAAACGAAGGTTGGAATAGAATTGCTCATGAAAGTCTGTTAGTTGGTACGCCAGTCGTTGGTTTTAAACGTGGTGGTTTGGGCGATTTATTGAAAGAAAGTAACAGTGTAATTGTAAATTCAATTGAAGAAGCTTATAATTGCATCGAAGGTGGTGTTTGGGTTTTACCCGACCATGATTTTTTTGAGAAATACAACTTGTCAAACACCTCGAACTATTTAGAAGTATTATGCAGCAGCCACTCGTCTCAATTCTGATGCCAGCATTCAATGCGGATAGTACGATTGCTATAGCAATTAAAAGTTGTTTGAGTCAAACCTATGCCAATATCGAAATCTTGGTATTAAATGATGGTTCGATTGATTATACTGCTACTGAAATTAATAAATTTGGTAAGATTAGAGTAATTAACCATGATCAAAATTTAGGCATAGCAAATTCTAGAAACCGTTTATTAAAGGAAGCAAAGGGAGAATTTATTGCCTGGTTAGATGCCGATGATTTGATGGCCAAGGATAGGATTGAAAAACAAATGGACTATCTGCAAAAGCATCCCGATATTGATATAGTTGGTTCATGGATTACCACTGATAGTAAAGTCATCGCTTATAAAAAATTGCCAACCAAAAGCAATTTAATCAAAGCCCATTTGTGGTTTAAAAACTGCATGGTGCAGCCGAGTATTTTAAGTAAAAATTTTTATGTTAAAGAAGCTATTTATTACAATTCAAACTTCGATTATATGGAAGATTATGAATTGTGGTACCGTTTAAAAAGCACCAAGAATTTCGCCAATGTGCCTGCATTTTTGAACAAGTACCATATGCCTTCGACCAGGAATATTGAACAAAAATTAGCGCTATATAATTTTGAGACCAAGCTCAATTTACTGTGGGATATTAAGTGGAAATCTGTACGTGCAAATTTGAGTCCAACTCAAAAAATTGATTTCCAAAATTTCCTCTATAACTTCAATAAAGTTAATTGGAAAGAGGCTGCTAATATAAAATTGGTTTTAAGTGCGATTAAAACAAAGGAGAACAGTTTAATGGTGCACTATTACCGCTTACTTTTGTTCACACGTATTTCGTTTTTTAAGAAGCTTAGGTATTTTTCGCTTTTATTTTCTGTGGTTTATTACCCACTAATGAAATACAAGTATTTGGTGTAGTTATTTAAACACCTGGTAGACTATAAAACTTAATAAATAAGCAAAGCCACTCATGTATAAGAATTGTATGATGGGCCATTTAATGGATTTGGTTTCTCTATAAGTAACCGCCATTGTGCTGATACATTGCATCGCAAATGCATAAAACATTAACAGCGATAAAACCACCGCGATGGTGTATGTTTTTTCGCCAGTTTCGCCATTGGTTTGTTTAGAGAGTGTAGCTGTAATGGCCGATTCATCATCCGCATTGCCAACAGAATAAATCGTTGCAACAGTGCCTACAAATACTTCGCGAGCAGCAAAACTTGTAATTAAAGCAATGCCAATTTTCCAGTCGTAACCAAGTGGTTTAATTGCAGGTTCTATGGTCTTGCCAAGACTACCTGCATAGCTTGCTTCCAAACGCTCTGATTGAATTTTTAACGCACGGTCTGCCAAAGTATAGTTGGCGTATTTTTGATTGATGGCTTCGAATTTTTTTGCGGGTCCATGACTTGCTAAAAACCACAAAATAACACTCACTATTAAAATAATTTTACCAGCATTAAATACAAAATCTTTGATTTTTAATTTCAGTGTGATAGAAATATTTTTCCATTTTGGCAACCTGTAATCTGGCAATTCCAATACAAAAAAACTGTGTTGTTTTTGTTTTAAAATAAGTTTAAAAAGAAAGGCAAATAACAAAGCCACCACAAACCCAATAATGTACATGCCTAAAATAAGAAGGCCTCTCAAATCAATAATGGCATTGTCTTGTTCGATGAATAAAAGGCCAGCCAACAAAGTGTACACGGGCAAGCGTGCCGAACAACTCATTAATGGAGTCACTAAAATGGTAATGAGTCGGTCTTTCTTATTTTCAATGTTGCGGGTGGCCATGATTGATGGAATGGCACAGGCCATGCTACCAATTAATGGAATGACAGATTTGCCATTCAAACCGAATTTGCGCATTAATCGGTCAGTAATAAAACTTACCCTGGTCATGTATCCACTATCCTCTAACAAGGCCAATATAAAAAAGAGTATAATGATTTGGGGTAAAAACACCATTACACCAGCTAAACCCGGCAGTATGCCATCGCACAACAACTGACTGAAGGTATTATCGGTTAAGTTGCTTTTTAGTATTACAGTTGCCCAAGAAAACAGGTCTTCAATCCAGCCCTTTGGAATTTCTGCCAATCGAAAAATGGATTGAAAAATGATAAAGAGAGTGGTAAAAAAAATTAGAAAGCCCCATACTGGATGCAGTAAAATGGCATCTATTTTTTGGGTTAATGTTTTTTCTTTGACCGCCTTTTTAAGTGTTATTTTTTCAACGATGGGATGAATGATGGAGAACCTTTTAGAGGTTTCCTCTGCAATTATTTTATCACTGAAAGGAACAATGGCTTCGAACTGTTGGCGCGCTTCTCCTTCAATTTTATTGTATTTAAACTGATTGAAAATAATATGCCATCTGGTATAATCTGTTTCTTCAGTTGTTTGTAAGGCAATTAATTTTTTTTGCTCCTCGGTAGGACTAAAAAAATTGCGTTGCACAGCCATTTTGGTTTTGAGGATGGTATTTTTTAATTGCTTAATGCCATTACCATTGCGCGCGTTGATTGGTGAAATTAAAGCTTGTAACTCGACGGATAATTTTTCAAGATCAATGGCGATGTGCTTTTGCTCTAATACATCGAGCATGTTGAGTGCAATAATGGTTGGAATACCAAGGTCGGCAATCTGTGTATACAACAATAAGTTGCGCTCGAGGTTACTTGCATCGGCCACAAAAACAATCGCATCTATTTTATTGTCTGTATGCTGAAGTAAAAATTGAGTTGTTATTTGCTCGTCTTCACCATTCGGATACAAACTATAGGTGCCTGGTAAATCGGTAATGTTAACCCTTGTGCCATCGTATTCAAAGAAACCTTTTTTCTCTTCGATGGTGGTACCAGGTAGATTACTTACTTTTTGATTTTGCCCAGTAAGTGTGTTAAATAATGTGGTTTTGCCAGTGTTCGGATTGCCTACTAAAACAATATGAAGGGGTAATTCGTCCAATTTATTTAAGTTCTACAATCAATTTAAGGGCCTCTTCTTTTCTCAATCCTAAGGTATAGCCATCAATGTCAAATGCAATGGGGTCGCCAAAAGGCGCCTTGTATAGCATTTCAATGTCTTTGCCACAATAGCAACCCATTTCAAGTAACTTGCATTGCAAATCGCAATATATCACTTCTGTGATAATGGCACGTTCGCCTTTTTTTAAATCCGCTGCTGTCATTGAAATAGAGGCGCAATTTAGAATATTTCTAAATAATTTCTAAATTTATTTACTTGATACGAATCATGTTTTAAAAAAGGGGTTGAAAACCCCTTTTTTAAATAGCTATAGTAATATTAAAATTAGTCTTTGATTTCCGCCTTTTTCAAGCGCTCTTGTTCTTCAGCGTTTAAGCTGCTAATGTATTTTTGAATCATGGTATTAAAACTTGCATCCTTTTTAAATGCTTTTAACACATCGCCACATGGGCCAGAGAGTCTTCCGTTGTAGGTTAATGCTGCATTGATTAAGTTTTTTACAATCATTTCATCGCATACCTTTTGTCTTTTTAAAGCATTGGCTGCATTTACTCTGGTTCTGAATTCGTAAGTTGGACCGCAAAGTTTGGTTAACTCAGTTTTCGCATCGATGTTAGTATTGTAAAGTAAGCAGTACTCTAAATATTTTGCGCGAACATTATTACTTAAGCCATACACATTACTGATAGAGGTCAAGTATTTTTGTTTTTCTTTATCAGCAATTTCTTTGCATTTCATTAATTTATCCAAAGCATTTTCGACCACTGCATAGCTGCTATCTTGTAATAACGTAGCAAAGATGGTTTGTTGATCTTTCACTGTTGTGTCGGCCGCCATAAAGGCATTCTTAACTTCTGCACGGTCTTTCACAACATTGCTATACCATTTGTTCAATGATTTCTGGTTGGCCAATTGTTTGGCAATCTCTGCACGAATCCCAAAATGTTTTTCAGCAGCATAACGGGCTTGTAAAAACGCTGTTTTTTCAGCTAGGGGGGTGGTAGTTAATCCGACAATGGCATCGTAGCGATCGATCATGAATTTAGCATTCGCAGCTTGCACCATTAATTCTTCCTTCTCTTTTTTGAAATCCATTTTTTTCATCACCCTGCTTTCTTCATCAATGAGCGCAAAAGCAATTTCTTCACCGTTTTTATTTGGAATGCGAATTAATTGTGAAGCCGAATCCATAACCATTACAGTGTCTCTATAAACATTGCCATTTTTAAAATACAAGGCAAATACCATTGGCATTTTAAAATAGCGGATATGGCCATCTGTTTTATGTGTTTGTTGCACATTAAAGTAGGTTGCATATTTTTCAGATCTATAGTTCACTTTGTAATGAGGTTCGCCACCGCGGTGAATCCACTCATCAAAAAACCAATCGTAGTTCATACCCAATTTGTCTTTTAAGGCTTTTTGAAAATCCCAAGTTTCTACATTCTTATAGCCATTAACTGCTAAATAATGTTGAATAAAACGGGTGAAATTCTCATCACCCAATTGGTAATGCAACATGCTCAAAACAGCACTGCCTTTTGGATAGTGTCTACTGCTACCAGCTCTTGTATGTCTTACCGGATAATTATCAATCTCACTTTGTGCCAAAGCCGCATTGTATTCGCCTCTTAGCGACCATTGGTAAGCATCATAACCATCCAATTCTTTGAAAAATAATTTAGGAAAAAAGGTTGCAAAACTTTCCTGTAACCAGTGGTCGGCAGTGCCTCTAGCAGTTACTAAATCACCAAACCATTGGTGGGTTAATTCATGGCAATTTACACCCATGTAATTTCTGTCTTTAAAGGCTCTTGCATCTACCGTAAAGAAGTCGCCAAACACTGTTGCGCCAGTGTTTTCCATTGCGCCATATAAGAAGTTCTGAACCATGATTTGCGCATAAGTACTGCCCCAAGCATAAGGTGTGCCAGTGGTTTCTTCCAACAATTCAATCATGCGTTCGGTGTGTAAGCTCGTTAATTCAACACGGTCTTTAAATTCTGGATAATACCAAAATTGAACAAGGGTACCGCGTTTGGTTCTGCTCTCTTTAATATTATAATTGCCGATGCCCAACATTAATAAATAACCTGCATGTGGCTTCTCCATGGTATAGTGCCATCTGGTGGTGCCGTTGGTGTTTTGTTCAACGCCAAGTAGTTTACCATTCGATAATGCTTTGTATTTGGTGTCGATGGTAACAACCGTTTCGGTAATAAATTTATCATTTAAGCAATCATACATTGGTATCCAGTAGCGGTTGTCGGTACCTTGACCTTGGGTCCATATTTGTTTGCGGATATAGGTAATATCAGGTGTGCCATAGTTTTCAGGCTCGTTCCAACCGATAAAATAAATGCCTCTTTTAGGTGTTGCATTGTAGTTAAATGTGATGCTGTGTTTCTCGTCCCAATTCATTTTCTTTTTGAATTTAACCACTACACCTTCGGCATTGGTATAAAAGCTTAAGTCTTGGTTGTCGAGTTGAGCGGCTAAAATATTAATGCCTGGTGCATCAAAAAACAAAGTATCAATGCCATTTTGAATGGTGGTAAACTCATGGGTTACCTTACCGATAACTTTACCTTCGGTAGGTATAAATGAAACTTCTAATTTCATGTGGGTAATGTCGATGCTGTGCGGACGCTCGGCCCCTTCAGGATCTGCCAAATAATGAATATGAGTGCCATCTAGCTGCGCATAACTTGAAAGCGCGAACAAAGCAAATACAAGGGTAAAAATTGATTTCATGAATAAACTATTTTTTAGGCAAAAATAAGGGATTGTATGAATTTGTAAATACATGGGAAAAAATGAGACCTTTTTATTTGGCCTTATATGTAAACTACAGTAAAGGATATCAAACACTAAAGGCAAAACTTTAGTTAAAGTAGATGCACTCTATTGTTTGGGAGAACAAATTAGATGCGAAATCTTAAAGTACAAAATAGAGCAAACAAGCAATTTTTGTGATGGACAGACTGCCATCGATTGTAAAGAGCACTTTGTTTGAAGAAGAGGTGCCATCGCCTTGCCTAATTTTATTGCCATCGATTGTAAAGAGCACTTTGTTTGAAGAAGAGGTGCCATCGCCTTGTCTAATTTTGCTACCATCAATCGTATAGAGCACTTTATTGGAGGAGGAGTTGCCATCGCCTTGTCTTATTTTAACGCCATCAATTGTTAAAATAACTTTATTGGAGGAGGAGTTTCCATCCCCTTGTCTAAATTTGGTGCCATCAAAAGTGTAAAGCACTTTATTGGAGGACGAAGTACCGTTCCCTTCTCTAACTTTCACCCCATCGATGGTATAAAGCACTGTGTTTGAAGAAGAGGTGCCATCACCTTGGCGAATTTTTGTTTGCGCCTTAGCAAAAAGGCAAGTAAATAGGAGAGTTGTGAGTAGGATTTTATATTTCATATTGTTTCTTTTAAATTAATTTGGCTTATTATTAACGGTGGTACCATGTGTGAGTGCCCTTATTGGTGCCACAGCAGGTTGATGCGCTTGGACTTGTACTTGATTTTAAGTAAACCTCTGCATCGCAATTACGGCAGGTATAATTATAATCACCTGCTTTACCACAAAATGAATAGTTATGCATTTCACTAGAGCCTTTTTTACAACCATTTTCCCAAGGTGCGGCAGTGGCCTTTTTTGTTTTGCAGCAATTGGTACAAATGTACCAGGTCTCATCTGCGGTTGGGGTCTTTTTAATTGCCATTTCTGCGGCAGAATTATTGTTTTTATTTAAGCTATTTGTAAATGCAAACAAAGCAGATATCGCAATTACTGTGAAGATAATAAGTATTGTTTTTTTCATTTTGTAAATAACGATTGTTTTTTTGATTTTTATTGAAAAAATATTTTTTCATGTGTTCACTTTCATTATTTGAATTTTAAGGCCTATTTGAATTTAACCTATTTGTTTTTTTAACTCAAAACCCTAACTCCAATGGCACCATGTGTTTCTTCAAACATTTGTGTGTAACCGCTATTACATAGGCTAGCCTAACAGTTAAGCTGCTTTCTTGTTTCCCAATCAAATAATTGGCAGAGCTTATGATGCGGTTATGACTATACTTGAAACCAACACTTAAATTGCATTTGGTATTTTTTGTAATGGTGTTTTGTGGCAGTTCAATATTGGTGGCGTATAACTTTTCTAGCCTATTACTATTCACTTGAAAGCCAATACTTGGTGAAAATTTATGGCCATAATACCCATGGTGAAAGCGGTTGGGCGTAAAATCAATGCCAAATTGTGTTGTATTCATTTTTATTTTATCGGTTTTGCCAAACCCAATACCAGCATTCAAAGTAAAAAAATAATGTGTATTGCTTACTTCAAAACCTTGACTTGAAATATTGCCAATGTTTGAATTTAGCATTTGATTTCTGAACAAGCCACCACTTATTATTTGTGCTTTTGCCATCGAAACAGTCATTACGCAAACGACTAAAATAAATTTATTCATACACTTCATTTATAGTATATACATTCCATGCCATGCGATATTGTTTCTATAGGCAAAATAGTTTTTAACAACTTGATAGATAAGAGACTAAAATTTAATTGTGGGTCAGTCTATTTTTTAAGCAGGATTGATGCCTGCTTAATTAGGAGCTATATGAATGAATAGAATAAGTTCGTTTAAAGACTGTCTGTAGGGCTATTCCCTGCTTCTTCAATGATTTTAGCCCATTCATCAAGCCTTTCATCGTACGCCTTTTCTTCCTTTGTTTTTAAGCAGTTGGTATAGCGCACTCTTAAATTGTAAAATTGTTTTACTTCTAGCGCTGAATAATTGTTAGCATGGTCCTTTAAATTTTCTTCTGATTTTTGAAAGACTTCTGACATGGTTACCCAATCCTTATCGATTAACTGATCTGACTTGTTTTCTGCTTTCACAACCCATGCTTCAATCTGCGATAATTCTTTGTCGTTGTTGTTGCATGCTGGCATTGTTGCCAATAACAAGATAAGGCAAAAAAGTAAATAATTAATTTTCATGATTTGGCTTGGACATTATTATTTCACCACTTGCCAACTCTTGTCTGCCAGCAGGGTTGCAGAACAAACATGTTTGTCGTAAGGCAATTTTTTACCCCATTCGTTAGGTGCAATTAAAGATAATACAGCCTTTTCTCTTTTTTCATAAACATGGTAAGTGGTGCCTATGACAGGTTCGAAATTTAAATCGGCCTCGTAAATTTTTTGAGAAATAATTAAACGGTCTTCAATCTCTTTGGCTTGTTGCATAATCAAATCTGCTTGCTTCTTGAGCATGGCAATTTGTTGATTGGCTTGGTACTGCATGGTTTCAAAGGCAGTGGCTTTCACCAAACGCTTATCAATCGGATTGATTTTAGGCGATGATACCGTGAGTGGAATAGGCGAAAATTTATCCTCACCTTGGTAGATGGCATCTTTCTTTAGTGGGTCGATTTTAATAACTTCGTTGTATTCCATTGAATAGTTAAAACACAATTAGTTTATTTTTGTTTCTATATTATGAAATACATTTTCACATTTATGGGCATACTCACACTTCTTACCTCTTGTTTCGTTGGCAAATCAAAAAAAGTTGAAAACGCAGAACAAGTAAAACCGAATTCATCTGTTTACGATATTAGCATTCAAGCTTTGGATGGTACTACTAAACTCAATTTATCTGATTATAAAGGCAAATACCTTGTAGTCGTTAATACTGCAAGTCAATGTGGTTATACGCCCCAATACAAAGACTTACAAGCATTTCATGAAAAGTACAAAGACCAAAACATCGTAGTAATTGGCTGTCCTTGCAATCAGTTTGGTGGTCAAGAGCCCGGTACTGCTGCTGAAATTGGTGCTTTCTGCCAGAAAAATTTTGGTGTTACTTTTCAGTTAACCGAAAAAATTGATGTGAAAGGCAGCAATCAACACCCGCTTTACCAATGGTTGACACAAAAAAGTAAAAATGGTGCTGGCGATTTTGAAGTGAAATGGAACTTCAATAAATTTATTATCAGTCCTGATGGCAAACTATTGAACTATTTTGGTTCTGGGACCAAACCGATGGATGCTGATTTCTTGAAAGCACTTGGCTTATAAGCCTAAATAAACGCGGTATTGAAAGAACAAAATCGTGATTAATAAAATAAGGTTAATTACCTCTTTCTGCCAGCTAAAAGTGTAATTGCTAAAATAAAAAGCAAAGTAAATGGACAGAGGAATGCTTAAAAAAGTAAACTCTTGCCTTGGATTTTGTTTTCCTGTAACCACTAATGCCAAGGAAATGACACTTAAAATCATCAACATTTGAATGGCTCTTTTCGATTTAGTGGTGTTCCTGAAATAATTCTTATACATTCTTAGAATGGCAAAAATACCTACCACGAAAACTGCAGGTAGTGCCGATTGAACAGCCCATCCTTGCATATTGATATTGCCATAATCAGGGAAAAAAATATGCCCAGGTAGGAATGTATTGTTGATTAAATAATTGATAACAGTGCCCATGTAAATGGGGATTAAAAAGCCAATTAAAGCCGCAATATTCTCCCTAAAATTGAAAGGACGAAAAACATTAAGTCCGATAATTACAAAAATAAAAAAGGCGAGGTAGGAGATATTAAGCAATGCACTAACACCGGCCAATACAGATGCTAAAAAAATGGCATTCGTTGGTCGCTCAGAACGGTATAAATTTAAAAGCGCATCAATCGAAAGTATAATAAAAAGGTTTACAAATACAGTAGGACCAGCATAAAACTGATCTGGAAACAAACTATTTAATAGCACATAAAAATAGGCAGGTAGGAAGGAGGGAATAAATACAAGTTCGTGTTTAATGCACACATTGTTTAGTGCCAATGCCGAAAGTAATACCATTAATGAGGAAAGAATAAAACTCTTATTTGGTGTGCTATTCAGTATGTTAAAGAAGTACGATAAATAACTAATGCCAACTGTTTGTGTTGTATTGACATAGGGCGTGAAGTAGCCAAAACTTCTGATTAAGACCGTAAACAAGATAAGACCAAAAATGGTTTGGTTAAAGGTATTGGTGAATAATCTGATCAATAGAGTAGTTTGATATAGGTATAGTCGCGGTTCTGATTAATTGGCAACACAGCGCTGTTCGAAGTTACTTGGTTGTATTCTGCAGGAATTACCAAGGCGTAGTATTGGTCGCTGTTAATTAATATTTTCTTAGATCTTTCTCCTTTTTCGTTAAAGGTCACTTGAATGACATCTGCGTTGGCATTCAGTTTATCATTGTAAATAATATTGAAATTGTCTTCATTCACCATGATGACAATACCATTGTTATAACCACCATCATTGGTGGATAGTTGGTTCTTAAAAAGTATTTCATCCCATAGCAATTCACCCGTGCTGTCTATCGAAAGGATGAGTACTTCATCGTTGTTGAAGATTTTAGAGTAACTTGTTTGTGCAATGCCGTTCACATAAAACACATCACTTTGATTGGTCACAAAACTTCTTTCGGCAATAATTATTTGTCCGCCATCTGTTTTAGGAATGGTTTTTCTAATTTTAAATTTACTTAAATTATCTCCACGTGCTTCTGCTTTAATGCCAATAACTTCTGATACTGTTTTTCGGTTGATAGGATGCTGAACATTGGTTATGAATTCAAAACCATTGGGAGCTATTTGAATGCTAAAATAACCTGCTACTTCATCATCCAAATTTTTGCCATAAAAACCGGAGGCAATCATGGTATTTTGAGATGAATTATAACACAAGTCAGCGTAAGTGATGTAATCCTCAGGGTTGTGTATTGATAAGGTTTTAACCATACCATCGTTTAAATTAACACATAATAAATGGGTTTGAAAATCCGTTGCTTTATTAGCTTTAGAATTTTTTGATTCTGTGTAAATACAATAGAAATTACCTTTTATATCAATTGATGCCTTTACAAAATCGATATCAAAAGCACCTTTGGCAATTTCAATTTTTTTGCTTGTTCCTTTTTTGAAATTATCGAGCGCGCAAAGGGTAATTTCATAAGTGTTATTTCGCTCGGTTAAATACCAAGCCAAAAATTGTTTTCTGTTTTCGCTGTATTCAATTTTAAAATCAGCATTTGCATTGGGCAAATCACATTCAGCAGCAAGCACTGTGGGGACATCGATGTTTAAATTGGTATCTAAGTGTTGCACATGTAAAGAACTCGTGTAACCCTTGTCAAATACCTTGGTAAAAAAAACAATGTCATTTTCGAGAACAACAATTTTCTGAAGCTCTGCATTAGGTATTTTAATGATTTTACTGCGCATTAAATTCATGCGTTTATCAAACCTTTCAATGATAAAATACTTTCTAAAAGTGCTGTTTTTATGTTTTAAAACGTAAACACCATGTTTATTTTGACCGATAACTTTAGTGAAATCTGTTTTTTTGTCAATATTATTCAGTTGCGCCCATATTATTTGTTGGGCATTAAGTCCATTGCATGTCAGTAATACCAATACAAAGCATAGGGTGTACACTGAAAAAAGAAATGGCTTAATTTTAAACATGAATTTGCGTTGAAATACATGGCTAAATTAGTATGTTTGCTAGTGTTTTACAAACACAAAATTTTCAACAATTCTCCAAATAATTAAAAGCATTGAAACCCGACTATTTTTATAATGCAGTAAAAACTGAAAAAGCAGTTTTGGTAGGCATACAATATAAGCACGAGCGCAAGGAAAAAGTAAAGGAATACCTCGATGAACTTGAGTCGCTAGTGCATACTGCGGGCGCCACAACACACGGCAGAATTACCCAAAGTTTAGATTATCCAAATCCGCGTACTTTTTTAGGCGAAGGTAAACTTGAAGAATTGGTTGCCTTGGTGAATATACAAGAAGCCGATATGGTGGTGTTTGATGATGAATTAAGTCCTTCGCAAATTCGCAACTTAGAAAAGCATTTTAAAGAGGTAAAAATATTAGATCGCAGCATGTTGATTCTTGATATTTTTTCGAAAAATGCAAAAACGGCCCAGGCTAAAACGCAAGTTGAGTTGGCCCAAAACCAATATTTGTTGCCGCGCTTAACCAATATGTGGACCCACTTATCAAAGCAAAAAGGCGGTATTGGTATGAAAGGTCCGGGTGAAACAGAAATTGAAACTGATAGACGTGTGATTCGTTCGAACATTACTAAAATGCAAGAACGTTTAGAGCTTATCGAAAAACAGAACAAAGTACAGCGCCAAAGTCGCACAGACAAGAAGCGTGTAGCATTAGTTGGCTATACCAACGTAGGTAAAAGTACCATCATGAATCTATTAAGCAATGCAGGTATTTTGGCTGAAAATAAATTATTCGCAACACTCGATTCAACGGTTAGAAAGGTGGTGTTCGAAGACCCTGATGAACCAGGTGTATTTGTGCCTTTACTTCTGAGTGATACGGTTGGTTTCATTCGCAAATTACCAACCCTCCTCATAGAGAGTTTTAAAAGTACATTAGCCGAAGCTACAGAGGCCGATTTGCTGTTACATGTTGTAGATATTTCGCATCCTGAATTTGAAAGTCAGTTAGAGCTTGTAAAGAAAACACTATTTGAAATTGGCATTAAAGAGAAACCAGTTTTATTAGTATTTAATAAGGTCGATGAATACTTGAAAGCGAATCCAGAAACTGACCTAACTGAATTTGAGAACAGTTGGATAAGTAAGGAACATGCGCCAGTTGTGTTTATTTCTGCAACACAAAAAACAAATATCGACCAATTAAAGCGTCAAATCTTGCAATTTATTCAGTAATTTCTAAGTGGGTTTTCCGCTGTTTTTTTTTGGTGATTAAAATAGTGTACACCTCCTAAATCCTTGTGCTATCAAGGTTTCGTAATTATTGATTTATAATTAAATTGTTAAGTGTGTATAAAGCCACTGTGCCACTAATGTTTAAAGTATCTATTCAATTAAACATTGATTTACTTTGTACTCGTTAAAATGTCCCACGAAATCTCTCATATTGAATTAAATAAAAATGGCATCGCTGCGATTGAAGAATTAAATTCTGCTTTATCGGCCATCTCAGTTGTATTTAAAAATTTACCAGTTAGTGAATTAACTAAAAATAAGCGCCTTCAAAAATCTGTGAAAGAAAAGGCTGCTTGGTATGCATGTATTGTAAATCCCAATATCGATGTATTGTTGTTGCAAGAATATTTTGATTCAAAACAAAGCAGAAACATTTTATTAAAAAAAGAAACCGAGCAGTATTTAGAAACGGTGAATCATTTTGCAGAGTTAAAAACTTTGAACACCAATGTTTCTGTTTACGAAAATCTTTTGGCAGAGAAAGCCGAGGAGGTAAATACTTTTGATCTTTTCTCAACCCCAGTAGTTAGCAAACAAAAATGTCCAGCGCAATTGGTTAAATTGTTTTCGCAATGGCAATTAACACCATCCAAAGCAAGCAATGATTTAGAAACGGCCTTGGTTCGTTTTTGTGAATGGCACACGCTCAATAATTTTAGTTTCAATGGACAACGACAATTAATCTTGTGGTTCAATTATCAATTATGGAAAATTTATGGTGATGCAGCCGCATTGCTTAATGTAGAGCATTACTTTTATCACCATTGGAACAAAGAAAGCCGTCAAGCAGAGGCTAGCATTAAATCAATCGTTACATTCATGCTCGAGGCTTGTAAAGCGTTAGAAATTGAATTAAAATCGCTTTACCGTACCGAAATAAAATTTGATACTTTAGAGCCATTGCAAAAAATTGCAAATAACTATTTGTACTGTTCTGGTTTTGTGTTCGAAGGAATTACCACCAATGCAGAAGATTACAGCCTTCAGTTAAATAG
>CAJBKH010000114.1 GCA_903953615.1 uncultured Bacteroidota bacterium | reverse complement strand
TTGATTTTATATCCAGCAGCACGCACTTGCTTTACTGCAGGGAATAAAACCTTTTCTTCATCAAAACAACCAACTACAAATTTCTTTTGTGCCATAATTTTTTCTTAATCGATATTATAATTAATGTGCATGCACATTATCGTGAACAAATGAATCCAAGGGTTGCGCTTCCAGTTTCTCAAATTCAGGTTTGTATGATTCTCCGCTTCTCTTCAACACATATTTAATTTCTGCTACCGCAATAACAGGGAAATATTTAGCAAATAAGAAGAAGCAAGTAAAGAATAATCCAAACGTACCCGTATAAAAACCAATCTCCCAAATAGAAGGGCTGTAGTAAACAGACCAACTAGAAGGTAAATAATCACGGTATAAAGAAGTAACAATAATAACGAAACGCTCAAACCACATACCAATATTAACAATGATACTCATGAAGAAAGTAACGAAAACATTTCTTCTCATTTTTCTAGACCAGAAAATTTGAGGAGACAATACGTTACAAGCCATCATACCCCAATAGCTCCAACCATAAGGGCTAAATAAATAAGCACGGCTGTACCAAAAAGTATAACCTTCATATTTATTTTGAGAATACCAGCCCATAAATAATTCGGTTAAGTAAGCGATACCTACAATAGAACCCGTAAGTACAATTACTTTATTCATTAAGTCGATGTGGCCTATTGTAATGTAATCAGTTAATCCAAATACTTTACGCACTACAATCAATAAAGATTGTACCATAGCGAAGCCAGAGAAAATCGCACCTGCCACAAAGTAAGGAGGGAAGATAGTAGTATGCCAACCAGGTATTACGGAAGTAGCAAAGTCAAAAGATACAATAGTGTGTACTGACAATACTAATGGTGTACTTAAACCAGCCAATACTAAAGATAAACTTTCGTGACGTTGCCAATGTTTGGTAGAACCTGTCCAACCAAAAGCAGCAATACCATATAATTTTTTTCTAAGTTTAGTAAATGCACGATCACGTACAGTAGCTAGATCGGGTAATAAACCAGAATACCAGAATAATAAAGAAACAGTGAAATAAGTAGAGATCGCAAAAACGTCCCACAATAAAGGAGAGTTAAAGTTCACCCATAAAGGACCACGAGAGTTAGGATAAGGCATAATGAAAAACGCCAACCAAACACGACCCATGTGGAAGATCGGGAATTGACCTGCGCACATAACGGCGAAAATGGTCATCGCTTCGGCAGCACGATTCACCCCTGTTCTCCAACCTTGACGGAATAATAATAATACAGCAGAAATTAAAGTACCCGCGTGACCAATACCTACCCACCAAACGAAGTTGGTAATATCCCAACCCCAACCAATTGTTTTATTTAAGTTCCATTGTCCTATACCATAAGTAACCTCACGGTATAAACTGTATACTCCAAATAATAATAGCGTAACCGCAATAAAAAAACCAATGTACCATAAACGAGATGGCTTCACTTCAATAGGGCGCAAGATATCTTCGGTAACTTGGTGAAAGTTTTTCTCACCATATACCAATGGTTCGCGCAACTGTGATTCGTACTTAATATGCATATCTACTATTTCTTAATTATTTAAACTCTATTTTATTATTAATGAGCCGCTTTAGTTTCTTTTTCCACTTTTGCTTCATGAGCTGCTTCAGCATGTTCTTCCCCAGCTTCCTCTGAGTTTCTTACTTTGGTTAAGTAAGTAACATTAGGCAAAACGTGTAATTGCTCCAACACATAAAACTGACGGTTCGGCGTTTCCAAACGAACTTTAGTAATAGCGCTGTGTTTATCATTGGCGTTACCAAAATTAATAGCGTTGGTAGGACAAGATTGTTGACATGCTACTTTCACATCAGAATCTACCATTGGACGAGAATCTTTTTTCGCATCTAATTTAGCCGCTTGCAAACGTTGAACGCAGAAAGAACATTTTTCAATCACACCACGAGAACGAACAGTCACATCAGGATTCAATACCATTCTTGTTAAATCGTCGTTCATATTCATTACCACATCGTTTACTTCTCCCACTTGATTGTCAGGGAAGCTATCTGCACCAGTATAATCGGCCCAGTTAAAACGACGCACTTTGAAAGGACAGTTGTTCGCGCAATAACGAGTTCCAATACAACGGTTATAGGTCATTTGGTTTAACCCTTCAGAGCTATGGTTAGTAGCAGCTACTGGACAAACGTTCTCACAAGGAGCATTGTCACAATGTTGACACATCAAAGGTTGGAAAACCACTTTAGGGTTATCCATATCACCACTAAAATATTTATCAATACGTAACCAATGCATTTCATGACCACGTAACACTTCAGGTTTACCAACTACAGAAACGTTGTTCTCTGCATTACATGCAACAACGCAAGCACCGCAACCATTACAACTATTTAAATCCACACTCATGCCCCATTTAATTCCTGGACGACCATACACTGGATAAATAGTTCCTTGCGCTTCGTAATTCTCTAAGCCGCCGTAAGGTTTTGTTTCTGCTTCACGTTCTTCTAAAATTTCTTTTGGATTTTTTGAAAATTCTGTAAATGAAATTTCTTTTACTACTTCGGTACGAACACCTTGCGCCGTATCGTAACGGAAATGCGTTTGTGTTAAAGCCACTGGATAAGTTGCACCAGTTACTGTTAACGTAACATCGCTGCAACTAAAATGAACTAATCCATTTTCGATGCAAGCTAAAGGATAGGCGTTTTTACCAGTACCAATCACCGATTTGCCAATGGCTTCTGTGCGGCCGTAACCCACAGCAATACCAACAGTTTGAGGATGTGTACCAGGTATAATTAAAACAGGTAATTCAATTGTTTTTCCATCCACCGTTAATTTAACTACTTGCTTAGGTGGTTGTACTTCATAGGCATCCGCTTGACCAGGATTGGTTAAGTCGATGTTTAATAAAGATTTTGCCATCGAAGGAGATACTATAATATAGTTGTCCCAAGTAGCACGAGTCACAGGATCCGGTAATTCTTGTAACCAAGGGTTGCTTGCCCCTTGACCCGCACCAATACCTACTTTTTGGTAAAGGGCTAATTCAATTTTACTCTTATCATTAGAGGCAGGCTTGGAAGCACCAACAGCAGCCACTGCATTATTTACTGCAGATGCATTAATAGTAGCGCCGCTATAAGCTGAAGTAGTTGGATTCAATACACCAGCTTGTAGTGTTTTGTTCCAACCATTTTCGCCACCTAATTTAGCAGACCAATAATTTTTTAAGTAAGTAGTATAATCAGTTGCCTCTCCAGACCACTTTAATAATGAATCTTGAAAAGCACGTGTTTTAAATAAAGGAGAGATAGTAGGTTGGATAAAAGAGATGTGACCAGAGATGGGTTCTGCATCGCCCCAACTTTCTAAGAAATGATGATCAGGAATAACGTATTTACAAACCGCGGTAGTTTCATCCAATTTAGCATTGA
>CAJBKH010000113.1 GCA_903953615.1 uncultured Bacteroidota bacterium | reverse complement strand
ATCAAAGTGGTCGTGTAATTAAACAAATAAGACAAGGTGCTAGAAAAGGCATGGTGCGCATGGTATGGAATGGCAGAATGGAAAAAACCAGTCCTGTTACATTTTATCAACCCGATTTAAGTAATCCATATGAAGGCGAAGACAACGGACCCATGGCCATTCCAGGCGTTTACAATGTGGAATTAAAATTGGTGGTAAATAATCAAATAACAAGCATTGGCAATAAAGAAAGCTTTACGCTCAAAACACTTTACAATTCAACTTACAATAACGAAGCTTTTAATGCTGAGTTAGCAGAATTTAGAAGAGTGGTAAGTGGTGTCAATGCCTATTGTGGCGAGATGATTAACCGTTCGGCATTTATTAAAAAAGGGGCTGAACAAAATGCAGATGCATCCATCTTAAAACAATTAGAAACCATCGACAATAAAATGTATCAAATCACTTTGCAATTAAATGGCGATGGCACCCTTGCTGGCAGAGAGTTTGAAACCTTACCAGGCTTGGCCGGTGCACTCGAAGGTATAGTAGGTGGATTGTGGGCTACTACCGAACCAACCACTACCACCTATACTGAAAAATTAAGCGCCTTGAAAATAAAATTCACGCCTATTTACAATGAAGTATTAGCGGTGAAAGTTTTATTAGAACAACTTGAAAAGCAATTGGAGCAAATGAACATGCCTTACACACCTGGCAGGTTACCTGAATGGAAAGGTTAGTATATTGAAAATTCTATATGCTAAACATGCTCAATACCTTAAAGAAACACTACCAATTCGTATTGGTATGGTTGGTATTACTAATAAGTGGACTGCTCACCTATACCAATTATGGCGTTTCATATGATGAATGTGCTCAGCGTGAAATTGGCTATGCTTTTAACAATTATGTATTTAGAAATGATACGACTTTTTATCATTTCAACGACCGCGACCATGGTGGTATTTTTGAAATGGCTTTGGTAGGCATTGAAAAAAATACCAATACCAAAGAAACGCGCAATATATTTTTACAAAGACATCTTATCAGTCATTTGTTTTTTCTGGTCTGTTTGATTTTTGGCTATTTATTATTTCTCAATTTATATAAAAACAAAAGCATTGCAGTTGTTACAATGCTAGCACTGGCCTTGCATCCGCGACTGTATACGCACTCGTTTTTTAATACCAAGGACATGCCATTTATGGGGCTAAGCATTGTAGCACTTTACTTTGCGTACCAAGTTCTAAAAAACAATCAACTGCGCTCCTTTATTGCCATGGGAATTGTATGTGGCTTAGCTGCTAGCATCCGTTTATTGGGTATTGTTTTTCCTTTGTTGCTGTTTGTGTTTGTTGGATTAAAAATGTTAATGCAAAAGGATGTAAAACCATTGAAAGGATTAATTGTATTTGGTGTATTTTTTATGTTGTTTTTTTATCTCTGTTTTCCAACGTTGTGGCCACATCCCATTGAAATATTTTTAGAAATGTACCAATCGTTTGCATTGTTCAGATGGGATGCATCGGTGCTGTTAAATGGCGAGCTGATAAAAGCCACCGAATT
>CAJBKH010000112.1 GCA_903953615.1 uncultured Bacteroidota bacterium | reverse complement strand
GTTCGGCTTTAATAAGACTACCCTAGATGACATAGGAGATGCTTTGGGATTCAACAAAGCAGCACTTTATTATTATTTCAAAAACAAGGAAGAACTTTTTAGCAATGTAATGAAATACGAACTTGCTAGATTATGGGACAAATTGAGAGAAGAAACTGGTGAAACCAAGGGATTTGAGAACAAAATGTTAAAATACCTTGAAATCAGAACCAATGGTTGGATTGCGTTAGTAAAACTGAACGGTTTATCTAAAGACAATTTGATTAATCTGAATGACACTTTCTCCAATGCCATCATGTCCTTTAGAAGTAATGAAGTTCAATTTTTGAGTGATATTATTACATCTGAAAAGACCAAACACTCGAATGCAGAAATTAGCAAATTCCTTAACAATCTTTTAGATATTCAAACTTATATCACAATGAGTGGCATTTTATTAGAAAGTATAGATACTGACGCAAAAAAACTAGCTGAAATTAAAGTGAAAAAGAATCTGGTATTGATGTATTACCTTAATGTTTTAAAATCAGACAAACTGCCCGTTTAAGTGCATAAAAAAAGCCTTTAAAAAGGCTTGATTAAGAGAAAAAAAAGCAAGCCCACATCGCACCGCTCAACCTGCTGCCCTTGCTGTGTTCCCACCCTGGGGGAGTTCACAAGGAGCTGGTCGTGCAGACTTGCAGTGCAAAGGTATCGAAAATTTAATAGAAACAAAAACAAGATTTGGTTTTTGTTGACTAACAAAAGAAGGGACGCGATTAATCGCGTCCCTTCTTTTGTTTAATTATTTACTGCGAATGGCCTCCACAGGCACCAATCGACTGGCCCTATAAGCCGGAATGATACCCGCTACTAAACCTATGAAAGTAGCGAACATCAAGCCTTTAATGAAATTAGAGAATGTAAGCAAGAATCGGAAGGTTGACTCCATGTTATGCGCTAGAAAATAGTTCGCGCCCATGGCCATTAACCACGTTAATAGTATTCCCAACAGGCCGCCTACGATACTTAAAACAATGGCTTCTGTTAAGAATTGCACGAGAATGAATTCGTTCTTAGCGCCTAAAGATTTTTGTATACCAATTTGATTGGTTCTTTCTTTAACAGACACAAACATAATATTGGCCACTCCAAAACCTCCTACTAGCAAGGAGAACATGCCGATGATTAATCCAAAAGAACTCACGCTCTTAAAAAAATCACCAATCGAATCGCTCAAAAAAGAAATTTTATTCAGAGAAAAATTATCGTCTTCTACCGGCTTCAATCTGCGTATACCGCGCATTGTGCCGCGTAATTCCTCTGTTAATGCATCTATAGAAACATTGTCCTTAGCCTTGATAATGATATTACTATTGCGACCTGCACCATCACCTGCCGCATAACGCAAAAACTTGATGGGCACCAATACATTGTCATCGAAATCGATGTTAATAATGTTATCGCCTTGGTTTTTTAATTGTCCAATAATCAATACCTGCTTGCCAAAAACCGTTAATTTTTGCCCCACCACTACCTTTGATTCAGGGAATAAACTCTTGGCCACATTGGCACCTACCACTGCGATTGGCGCACCGCTGTTATCTTCGAGCTCGTTAAAGAAACGCCCATTTTCAATGTCCAATTCTTGAATTTTCGCGAACTCCGATGTATAACCGTTAATGCTTGCGCCTTCAATACTATTCTTACCCGCTTTTACGGTAGAACTTTCGCTCGATGTATAAGAAATTGCTTCTATCATTTCGCTAATCGGCTGATCCTTTATTTGCTTAACTTCCTGCAATTGAATATCCGGACGGTTGACAAATTTCCACCATGGGTAGTCGCTACCACCGCCAGCCCATTGCCATTTATCGACATATACCACATTCTTACCCAGTGATTGCACACTGCTTTTAATGTTGTACTCCAAGGAATCGACTATGGTAAATACCAAAATAATACAAAAGATACCAATCGCTATACCCAATAAAGACAAAAAGGAACGCAGCTTATTATTCACCAATGAATGCAGCGCCATAGAGATGCTCTCTCTCAACAATTGTATGCTCAGTAGTATTTTCAAAAGATAAGGTTCAATTTTACAATCCTTTTTCTAAAACCATCGTGCAATTTCGACCACCCTTTATTTTTAGCCTACTAAACTTCTTTTTTGGGCGGGAATAACAAACTCAAGCCAATGCTCACTGCCAAAATAGAAAAGATTACGAATAATGAGTGTACATTGGTAAATCCGATGTTGAAGAACCAATGTTCGAACAACATTTTAAACCCTATGAAGGCCAATAGCACTCCCAACCCATATTGCAAATAGGTAAACAAATGCATGACATTGTTGAGCAAGAAAAACAAACTTCTTAAACCCATGATAGCAAATATATTGGAAAAGAAAACAATGTAAGGATCTTTGGTAATAGCGAAGATGGCAGGCACACTGTCTACCGCAAAAATTAAATCGCTAAACTCTACCACCAATACGACAATGAACAAGGGCGTTAAATATTTTTTGCCACCTATTTTAGCTGTAAAATTGGCACCTAAATAATCTTTTGAAACAGCAAAATATTTCGAAGTAAATCGAACGATGGGATGTTTCTCTACATCAATGCTTTCATCCATGTTTTTACTAAATAAAATTTTAGCCCCAGAGAACACCAAAAAGGCCCCAAAAAGATAGAGTATCCAACTAAAAGAATCTATTAAAGCAGCACCAAAGAATATAAACATCATTCGCAATACGATGGCCCCTAATACACCCCAAAACAATACTTTTTTATAATAAATTTCAGGCACAGAAAATGAGGTAAATATTAAGAGGATGACAAATAAATTATCGACCGATAAAGAGTACTCAATTAAATAACCCGTTAAAAAATCGAGGGCAACCCTATCGTTGTACAAGCCCATGTTGGTAGTAAAATCGGGTGACACAAATTTCATGTCAGGCTGATATTGTCCAGCCGTTTTCAATAAAGCTTCTGGCGTATTGATACCGTGCATTAAGGCTCCACCATATTGTTTCAACAAAAAATAAAATACCGCTGCAAAGCTTACCCATACGAAGGTCCAGCCCATGGCATTTTTAAAGCTTACATTCTTATTGCCTTTAGAAAAAACACCTAAATCGAAGGCCAATACCGCACTTACAAAAAGTAAAAAAAGGGAGAAGAAAGATAGTTCCTGACTCATTATTAATTTAAAGTGCAAACATACACTATTGTCTAATTCTTCTCGAATTTAAAGGCATAAAATTCTCCACCAATGGCCGCTTGCAAAACATAGAAACCAGTTGACAAATCGCTAACAGCAAGGCTTGCAAGGCCATTCATGCCTGCTTGTAAGTTCCCTTCTTGCACGGTTTGACCTAAAGTGTTTTTGATTGAATACTGCACAATTGTATGCATTGCATTCAAATTAATATTTAACACATTGCTACTTGGATTGGGGTATAAACTGATGGCATTGTTTTTATTCAAAGCGTTGACGCCCGCATACTGCAGAGCCAATTTGATGGCTTCGTAGGCATTCACGATGCCATAGCCATATTGGTTGTTGGGCACTGCGCCCGTTGCAGAATTTTGTGTAGCGGTTAATTGCAAAATGGCTTTCATTTGTGCCGCGTTTAAATTCGGATTGGCTTGTAACAAAAGTGCTACAATACCGCATACATGTGGCGATGCCATAGAGGTTCCACTGAAGGCCGTCCAAAAATTGGTGTCGTTTCTAAACACCGAAAGCAACAAGGTGCGATCTTTCATCCAAGGTTCAAATTGTTTGTTGTTCACAGCTGAAGGTACATCAAAACCAGGCGCTGAAATATCGGGCTTTATTCTGCCATCTACTGTCGGACCTTTACTGCTAAACCTCGCAATTCGACCTGGAAACACATAAGACGTATCGTTGATCTTTCCACCCAAAATATTATTAAAAGCCGAACGGGCTGCCATGGCACCTACTGAAATAACAGCCTTTGAAGTACCACCATTTTCGCCATTGGTGGATTCGGTATTGCCATCGATAAAGGTTGAACTAAAATTTAATTTACCTACTCTATTTCTAAATGAACCGCTGGTCCACTCTTTCACAGCACCACTGTTCCAACCATGCACCTGGGAATTAAGGGAGGTCATTTTAACAACGATGATGTATTTCTTCGGTTTAAAATGATCGACCATTAATGTGATGTTGGGTTTATCATTTAATGCGTTTTTTTGCTGACAGGCCATGGTAATTTTAAAATTACTGGTATCTGCAGTAAAATTAAAACCATTTACTTTGTTGCTTGCACTGCTAATAAAAGGCGTTTGCACAATGATATTTTGATTGGTATCCATAATTTGAATTTGCATCGCAAAATCGGTATTGGCCGAGCCCCAAAAATCAGTATACACACTCTCTCTCTTTCTACCGCCTCTATTGTTTTCAATCACGATGGTGCTCACCGTATCTTTGTTAAAATTGTAGTTCCAATGCATGGGATTATCGCCTTCGTTGCCATTGGCCCCAACCAAAATTTTTCCTTTGCCTACTAAATTTTCTGTCGCTTGATCAAATAAACTTTTGCCATCGTGCGCACCAGTATGCATGCCCCAACTTAAATTAATAACCGCTGCTTTGCCGACTGATTGCGCATAATCAAAAATGTATTTATAGGCATCGATAATGGTTGGATTGGCCACCACATAATCGCCTAAGGCGCTTGCACCAAGGGTATCGTTCGCATATTTGATAGAAACAAATACCAACTCAGCTTCGGGCGCCATACCTCGGTATTGTAAATTAGGCGTGCTTAAACCACTACCTGCTGCAATACCCGCTACATGCGTGCCATGCGAGCCATCAAAATCGTTGCTCGTTTTGATGGCATTGGTATCAGCTAACTCGGTACCATAACTGTAACCTGCGGGAGGTGTTCCATTCTTATTACTTTGTTGCCACCATTTGGTGACGCGGTATTTTGCGCTATTGGCTGAAAAAAATGTAGGATTGTTGCCTTGAAAACCGATATCTACAATGCCCACAACTACGCCTTTACCACTGTAATTTAAAGGCAAACTATTTTGCAAACCTGCTTGCACTTTATCTACCGAAGTTGCTACGCGCTCAACATCGTTTTTATAACGTGCGGCTGTTGCTTTATTGGCCAATTCTATATAGCTAATACATGGCAAAGCTTGAACGGCATTCACCAACCTGGCATCGAAAGCGATGGACCAAACCTGACCGAATTTACCATTCACAAAAATACCATTGGCTTTAAAAATAGAATCGCTTGCCAATTCATTCACCAAGATGAGTGCATGCGTCTCACCTGAGGTATTAATAAGCGCATAGTCCTTATCTGCCATGGCAATACGCGTACTATTAGATAATTTATCTTGGGCCGAAACAGCCGTTACAATAAACAAGAAACAGGTTAAAACAATTGAGCGTAATGTTAAAATCATAAGTACAAATATCGTGAAACGGGAACATTTTACCACATAAGTCACATAAGAATTATTCTAGGTTGTTGTAAATTTATAACTATTGACAAAAAAATTACATTTTGAAAGTGTCAATGGAACATTGAAGTCCACATAAGTTATTTTTTGCCATGCAAAAAATGGCGCTGTGATATAGGAACTTTAATTCCTTCAACAATTGTCAGACACTCCCTTTTTTTTACGCAGTAAAAAAAAACTTATCTGCACTTAAGACGCGTCATTCGTAACCCTAATTTCTGAGTAAACGCCAAACCATTGTAGAATCTCAAATCAAAAAGAAAAAACTTATGCATCTTATGTGGTAAAATTAGTTTCGGTGTGCCACCTAAAAGCTCTCGTATACCCCATGCAGTTTGTGGTAAAACGTAATTGCCAGCATGGTCACTCTTTGCTTAGCAGTTTCGGCTTTCTCTCCTTCGAACATTTCATCAGTGGTGGCTATAAAGTGTTTCAACCAAGTATCAAAATGTATTTTTTGCAAATTCAAATGAATGTGTTTTTCGAATACATTGGTTTTATAGCCTTCCTTATCTAATAAAACAAAAGCCCAGAAATGCACCAACTTGGGCATGTGCGCAGGTAAATCGAGGTTAGCAAAAACAGGAGCCGTTATTTCATCCTTTAGTAATTTCTCATAGAAAGTATTCATCCAAAGTTCTATATCGGCTTCTGTGCTAATATCCTTTTTCATATTTTCTTTAATACCCAAAATAATCGTTGTACATTTCGTAGTAATAACTGCGCTCGTTCAGGCGGTCGATGATTTTGTAATTCATAACGGCATTTAGCACCAACCATTGTTCTTTGGTATACACCTGCGCATCGGTAATGGCAACAAATCCATATGGCACTACCAAACTTTGAAACATGCCTTGCAAACTCGCCATACCCGTTGCTATGGCTTTTACTTTTGAAGCTACGCCATTCACTTCGAAAGTGGCAATAATGGCTTGGTTAATATTGGTGTCGCGAATTTCGTAATCTGTATAGATGACTGAATCAATGCCTATGGTAGGATCATTCTTATCGGAAGCAATAAACACCACACGTTCTACTTGACACTTGGTCTTTTTTTGGTCGATACTCATTTTGGTTTTTAAGGAATCATTCGCATACACTATAGAATTAAGCAGTTGAGAAAACTTAAATAATTGTGCATCAAATTCGGTGAATACTTTGCGACTGATACTCGGTATCGAATCTAAACACAATAGAGTACCTGAGGTATACAGTTTAAAATACATTTGTTGCTCTAGATTCAGCATGGTCATCAATTCTGCCTTCTTTAATTTTAAAAGATTCGACTTCTCTTTAAAAGGCTTTAACAAAAAATACTCGCCCGATTGTTTGAAGAAATAATAATTCTCCGATTGAGGGACCAATATCCCAGAATCCATACCAATCGTT
>CAJBKH010000111.1 GCA_903953615.1 uncultured Bacteroidota bacterium | reverse complement strand
TGAGAAGCGCGGATGGCAGCTACATAACCGCCTGGGCCGCTACCTATTACTATAACATCAAATTTCATGATCAATTATTTTTGGTGCGAAAGTAATACCAATTCTTCAATTAAAATAGTGCATGTTAAAACCATCACTTCGAGTCGAACACTAGCCACAGATTAACAGATGCTATATTAGTGCGATTAGTATAGCTTCTGATAAAAGTTCTGAATCATATATCATCTTTAGAAAGCAACGTTTTAAGTATTTCTCGACTCTTTGTTCTAATTTCGTATCA
The DNA here is from genome assembly GCA_903953615.1 of uncultured Bacteroidota bacterium. Lineage (GTDB taxonomy): Bacteria > Bacteroidota > Bacteroidia > NS11-12g > UBA955 > JABMMZ01. Next base: position 2,140 of record CAJBKH010000111.1, on the reverse strand, counting down.
ACCATTCATTGAATTATGACTAGATATTTACTACTTTTACTTATAATCTTTCCACATAAAAACGCCATTTCACAATGTAAAATAACTTATTCTGGTGCTCCTTGTTTGAAAACAACTTTTCAATTCTATTGTAATAGTAATAACAGTGTTGAACATTATTGGACCTTCAATGGCTATGATTCAATAAAATTAAATTGCAATGCCGAATACAGCTTCAACTCACCAGGCAAAAAACAGATTACATTAAGGGTTAAGGACGGGCAAGGCAATGTATGCAGAGATACCATCAATATTTCTATTGGCGAGGTAGTTTCTAATATGACGCTTGGTCAAAGTCGACCACAATGCAATACCATCATAGAAGCTTTTGATTCATCAATTATTTTTCAAGATCCATATGATGAGCAAGATTCCATCATTAAATGGTCTTATCAATGGTATGAGAACAGTCAATACTATCAAAAAAGCTTCAATAAATTAAACGATAAATTGACAATACAACTAAAACACAATGGACAACATCGCATAAACCTTGCAACAGAAACAAAATTTGGTTGTAAGGATACAACTGAAAGAACAATTTTTATTCCTGGGCCAATTCCTAATTTCGATACCATGGTACGCAGAAAATACTGTAAAGATGAGGCAGTTCCGTTTTACAATCTTAGTAGATATAATATCTATGATAGCTGTATTTGGACATGGGATTTTGGTGATAACGAATATGCCAACCAATTTGACTTCTATACAAAATGGGATACAGTTTGGCATCAATACAAGACCATTGGTGAATATAATATTTTTTTATACTTAAACTACTCAGTTATTGGTCCTCAAGGCAAGCGCATCCATTGTAATCAAATTTTTCCTGATACCGCAGGCAATAATTTAAATCCAATAAAAATGTATGTTAAAGACTGTGACAATGCTTCAATTGAGACGCATTCGATATCAAAAAGAATTACTGTATATCCTAATCCGGCAAGTCATGCTCTGCAAATACAAGGTTTAGAAAATCAAAAAATTTTCCTAATTAATTCAATAGGTATAGCGGAGTATTTTTTTTCCATGGGATCAAATAATATGATAAATATTGCGCATTTACCCGAAGGATTATACTTGTTAACTGATGAAAATTTTAAAGTAGTAGACAAAGTTGTAATTGCCAGATAATGGAAGGATAATTCTTAATCTGTGAATCTGTGGCTTAAGTCCTTCTAACGTTTTTAAAAAAAATGTACATTTGCAGAGATATGAATTTATCGAACAAAAAAGTTTTAGTTACAGGCGCTGATGGATTCATAGGAAGCCATTTGGTTGAAACCTTGCTGGATGAAGGTTGTCAGGTGAGGGCCTTCGTTTATTACAATTCGTTTAACCAATGGGGCTGGCTAGATACTTTGCCTGCCGAAAAAATCAAGCAAATAGAAATTTTCTCGGGTGATATACGCGACCCTAATGGTGTGAGAACTGCTATGAAAGACATTGATGTGGTGTTTCATTTGGCGGCATTAATTGCCATTCCTTTCAGTTACCACTCGCCCGATGCTTATATCGATACCAATATCAAAGGCACTTTAAATGTATTGCAAGCGGCCCGCGATTTAGGCACTGAAAAAACTTTGGTTACTAGTACCAGCGAAGTTTATGGAACCGCGCAGTTTGTGCCCATTACTGAGTTGCACCCCCGTCAGCCACAATCGCCCTACTCGGCTAGTAAAATTGGTGCCGATTGCATTGCCGAATCTTTTTACAGAAGTTTTAATTTACCTGTCACCATCGTAAGACCTTTTAATACGTATGGTCCACGCCAAAGTGCACGTGCAGTAATACCAACCATTATCACCCAATTATTGAACAATGCCAGCAGTCTTAAATTAGGCGATACAACGCCAACAAGAGATTTGCTATTTGTTAAAGACACTGCTAGGGCATTTGCCGAAATTGCTAAAACCGATGCTTTGATTGGTGAAGACGTAAACATTAGCACCCAATCCGAAATTACGATTCAAAACTTGGCCGAATTAATAATGAAATTAACTGGCAAGCAAGCGGATATTATACAAGACGAGGTTCGCTTAAGGCCAGAAAAATCTGAAGTCTTCCGTTTGTTTGGCGATTCAGAAAAATTGAGAAAAGC
>CAJBKH010000110.1 GCA_903953615.1 uncultured Bacteroidota bacterium | reverse complement strand
TGACAAAGATTCTGTTTGTTCGGGCGAAACCATTAATTGGAAATTCGGCAGCGATAGTTTAAAAGATTTGATACCACCCGGTGCCGTGAATTGGTATACGCCTGGTTTGCAAAAAGGCTACGCAATAACAGAGGTCATGCGGACTTTAGGACCAAAAGTCATCCGTTGTAGTGTTCAACACCCATGTGGACCTTTCGAATTGTATGATACCGTTATTGTGTTAGGTCCTGCCGCAGCCATTGAGCCACCTTATCTTGCAGAATCAGAACGCTACCAATGTAAAATTCAAGACAGCTTGCATGTCTCCGATTTAACGACCTTTTATCACAACGATTTAGACTATACCGATGATGATAGTTTGTTCTCGCGCAAGGCGGGCCAATTAGTGCATGTCTTCAGAAAAAATGGGTCTGATTATAAATCGCAAGATTCGAAAATACAAAACAGAGGCAATACCAATGTGGTGCGCCTTTGGAATTTTAACGACGATTTTTGCGAACAGTGCACCACCGATACTAAGAAAAATCAAAACACCTGGTTGAATTGCCGCTATAGTAGAGACAGCAGCAATGTGCATTGGTTTACGCCATGGGATTCGCTTTACGATTATACCTATTCCGACCAATCTTTTTCTATTACTATTTTCGATAAGGTGAAGAAACAATGTGCTGTGCGTAAAGTATGGGCCAGCGATTCGTTTGCGATTGTTACCGATACATTTTTATACTATGGCAACAATGGCATAGGCAATACATCCAAGGACAGTTCTATCTTTAATAGCATTCGCAACAAAACACAAATTCCTGAAGGACTCATTGGCGAAGGTTTTATTGACATGCCTTATCGTACCCGCATTTACATTCCAAAAAACAGTACCATTTACATCGATAAAAAAGATGGCAGTCCGCAAACCCTATACAATGGACCGCAATTTAATTACGTCAATAAAAACGAACGAATCGTGATTAAAAATAGCATTCACAGTTGCCTCTTTCAATATGCTTTGACTACCACTTTCGACACCATTCCATTGAAGGCCATACAGCCTTGGCACAAGGTCGCTAAGCGCATTAAGAATTACAATTTTTCTACAGGTGATTCCATCAATGCAAGTTTACACCGCCAATTATTTTTTAACACCATTCCTAAGTGTTATAAAGTAAGACTGACTGAAAAAGACACTGTGCATCCATACAGATGCGAACAATCTGCAATGGTAGATTTGGCATTGATGCCACCTTCTGCCAAGAAATTAAAAATCGTTGGTGAATATTGCCTTGGCTATGGTGTTAAAGGCATCGACTTTAGTTTAGAGGATACCAAACCCGGTTGCATTCGCTCGTATGCAAAAGTGAATGCCGATTATATCAACACGCCTAATCAATGGCAATTGATTAACGATATGAATGGAGGTGATAAAATCTTAGAATCTATCAATGATCAGCCACCCTATGCGTATCAAGGTTATAATAAAGTAGGACCAGCGAACGGCTACTTTTTCTTGAAATACAACGATACCAATTTAAGCAACGAAAATGTTCAAAAAATCAATGTTGCTTTGATCATCGGCAATGGCATTGCACCCAACTATTGTGTCGATACCGTTTATTATCCTAATTTCGGCAGCTTCCCTCGCCTATCGGCTGATCTTTCTTTTGTAGGCAGAGATGATACTGTTGCCATTTATAATACTTGTAAGCAAGACACTGTTTACACCACCATCCCGCATGCAGTGCCCGATGCCAATGGTTTGGCCGCTTCCTCATCGTGGTACATGGTAGACAATAGCACTTCGGATACTGTGAACATGGTGATAGAATATTTTCACCGCGTAGAGTCCAATCCGCGTTACCCAAATAAGAAAGTAAATTATACGGTGATTGAGCGCTATGCAAGAATAAACGGTTGGCAACAACGCATCAAAAGAGATACTGTTTTTACGGCCATTGTTCACCAATGGAAAACCAAAGCCTTACCAGGCTATACCACCACCAAACTCAGAGATGCTTTAGCCGCTATCAATATCGACATCGATGATTTTAATGATAGCTCTCTAATCGATGTGATCTGGAACAATGTTGGCACCATCGGCAACTACGGCAGTGGCAGTCGCGGGTGCATTGATACCAATGGGATGGACACCGCACTAAAATTTTATAGAATCCCTACTTC
>CAJBKH010000109.1 GCA_903953615.1 uncultured Bacteroidota bacterium | reverse complement strand
GCCTTCAAAGTGTTTTTGTTGGCGGGTACGCCTATTAAACTGCCATGAAAACTGACGACACCTTTTAAATTTTCTCCCAATCGCGCAATGTTAAGCGCCATACCCCCACCAAAACAATAGCCGATGGCAGCTATTTTGTTTGTATCGGCCATAGGATGTTTTTTGATCATTGTTAGTGCAGCATCGAATCTATCTTTTGCCAATTGTGGATTTTGATAAAAAGGACCAGCTAATTGACCAGCTTTTTCAGGATTATCAGCCGTTAAGCCATTGCCATATAAATCTATAGCCATAGCTAAATAACCTAAATCAGCCAATTGATTAGCCCTATTTCTAACGTAATCATTTTGACCCCACCATTCATGAATAACAAGGACAACAGGACGTTTCGTTTGTGAGACAGAATCATAGGCAATGTAGCCATTCATATTTACTGAATCCAGTGAATAGTAAGTTGTTTCATTTTTAATTACAACTTTAGCTTCTTCTGTGTTTGTTTTATTAGTAGGATTACAGGCCATAAATAATAAGGCAGTAGCCCATATGAGCAGATTAAGTTTCATTAATTTATAAATTGTATTTTCAAAGATAGAATGAGTTTCTGAATTTTAATTCAAGAAACAAAATATTTGCAAGTATGAAGAATTAAAAAGGCAAATAACAAGTGTTTACTTTTTCTTTTTAGGCTTCTTATTGCCTTTTTTTATTGGGACAATATTATTAGATACAATGGCTTTTTTATGTTTTTTGCGTTCCAAGAACTGAGCAATTATTGGTTTGTATGCCACTTGCCAATTCAAACCCCTTAAAAGTTTTTCAGTGTCAGGAAATTGATTCACAGGATACATTTTACTCTCTGGTTTACTGTAAAAACGAATGTCATCTACCTTGGATGAATCAAAATTGATTTTCATTTTACCGCAAGCTACCTTGTTAACGCCAGTATATTCGGCTGTATCCGTCTCATTGTTGCGCAAGTAATAAATTGATTCCGCATTGCCATCCACAAGCACTGATACCAATTCATTGTTATTAAACATATTAAACATGTTTCTTCCAGCTATTTGGTTATAGGTATTAGGTTTAAGTTCAGAAGCTAAAAATGCATTGTCGATAACTGTCAAAGAATGCATTTTTTTATTTTTTAAAGCAATGTGCATTGTATCGCCAGTTATTTGATTGTTTTTATTCCACAAGATTGGCTGTCCAAATAGGCTAATCGTGGAGTCATTAAATCTATAAATCATTGAATCGCATTTGCCCTGAAATTCTTTTTGTGTAATCATTGTGCGAGGATAAGCTTGTAATTGTCTTGTCAAACTATCATTCACATAGTAAAATGTGTCAGCCATCACATACATGGTATCATTTTCGGAATATTGAATGGCAAGTGGGTTATCTGTGATAATGGTTTCCTTGCGCTTAACAAGGTAAAGCCCTTTTTGACCATAGACTTCAATTTGATTGGCACTGTCATACATTCTAATATTGCCAAAAGCATTGCCTATCCCTTTCTTTTTATCATATAGCAAACTATCTGCAGCAAGCATTGTAGAATCACTAATTAAAATAGCTTCCTTACTAAATTGTGCCTTTTCAGTAGCTGTATTGTACCAGCCATAGTTGCATTTAATTGTATTTTCCTTGCTTACAATTTTGGTAGGTCCTTGAAAGTAAGCAGTTTTAGTTCCAGCAAAGTAATCTAAGGTGTCGCAATACATCACATATTCAGGGCTGGTAAGAACAACATCTTGTTTAAAATTAAAAATATTGGTTCTACGTTGGTAATAACCATGCTTGCTCTTTAAGGTGTTTTCACCACTAAGAATGTTTGCTCTGTTGTGATAAGAACCCAATTGCGTAGCGGTGTTGTATTGAAGCGCTGTTGTCACCAAAGTCATTTCAGCATCATTTAGAATAACTTCCTTTCCAGTAACTGTTGCTGTTTTTGTTGCCTCTTCATATAAGAGATATTCACCCCCAGACAAGGTAAAAGTATCTTGTTGAAATATATAAATATGCCCAAATCCTTCAACAATACCCTCTTTGATTTTGCGAATCGCACTGTCACAATAAATGGTAACACCATTGTGTTTGAACCCAACATTTTTTACGATGTAGGTTAATTTTTTAACTTCATCGCCATACATTTTTTCGCCACCAATAACTTCTAGATTATTTTGAGAGAATAGAGAACCACCTATAAAAAATAAAAAAATGCTAAATAAAAAAATGCGTTTCAATTGAATTGGCGGGATTAGGTGTTATAATGATTCTTTATCTTTGTCAAAATTAATGCCATGCTGCAAAGGTTTGAAAATTTTATTTCAAAAAATAGTCTTTTTAGTAAAGAAGAACCAGTTCTGTTAGCCCTTAGTGGGGGTGCAGATAGTGTTTGTTTGTTTTATTTATTACTGAAGGCCGGCTATCGTTTTAGTGTTGCGCATTGCAATTTCCAATTGCGAGGACAAGAGAGCGAAGCGGATGAAGCATTCGTAATCTCATTGGCAAGGACCCATCAAATTGAAATATTTACAGAGAGATTCGATACCTCAAAAGAAAGTGAAGAAAGAAGAAAAGGTATCCAAGAAGTTGCAAGAGAATTAAGGTATACTTGGTTTAAAGAACTGCTCGCCAAGCACCAATTCTCAAGGATATTAACAGCGCATCATCAAACTGATAATTTGGAAACCATGTTGATTAATGTTTTAAGAGGCACAGGCATAAAAGGACTCCATGGTATTCCGCTTAATGAAAACAACATTGTTAGACCCCTTTTATTTGCAAATAGAGATGAGATTACAAGCTATTTGCAACAAAACCAGTATGTTTTTAGAGAAGATAGTAGCAATGCTTCTGATTACTACCTCAGAAACCAAATTAGACATGATGTTTTACCAGCGTTAAAGCAAATTCAGCCTGAGGTTGAAGCGCGTTTTTATGAAACTGCTCAAAAAGTAAAGGGTTTTGAATTATTGTCGTACGAATTGATATCAAATCTTTGGAAAAGTATATGTGTCGAAATGGATGGCGATTTGAAAATAGATTTGGCGACATTGGATAAATTAGATAATCAATCTTTGTTTCTATTTCACAATCTACAAGCATACGGATTTACCTTGCTACAAATTGAAGATTTGTTAAATTCAAATCAAATTGGGAAAAAGGTAATTGCCAATCAATACGAATTGATAAGAGAGCGATTGCACCTTCAATTGAAGCGCATAGAATTGAAGGGAAAAACAAATTCAGTTGCAATTGAAGCAATCAATCAGACAATCGAAATACTAGGTCAAACAGCTGAAATTCATATTTATAACAATAATTTTCAGCCAGATTATACACTAAAAGATACACTTTTTATAAATGCGGATAAATTGACCTTCCCAGTAACGCTTAGGATGTGGGAAGATGGCGACAAAATAAGGCCTTTAGGCATGAATGGGTATAAAAAAGTAAGCGATATATTGACAGACAAAAAAGTTGAAAATAGCAAGCGCAATACCTACATAGTTTTGCAACAATATGAAAAAGAGTTAATTGCGTTATTTCCTTTGGTTGTTTCGGAAGATTATAAAATTGATGCAAGCACCCAGTCAATCTTGTCAATTACCCTCAATATGGCTTAATTTGCATAATCACAAGTAATAATTACATGAATATAAAACGTACATCCCTCATCCTCTTACTTTGTTTTCTTTTTACAAAAGTTAAATCAGAATGTGTCCTCGTGCCGCTTTCATTAACTGAAAGAGTCAACGCCTCAACGCTGATAGCAGAAGGCAAAGTAATCAATATTAGATCTTATTGGAATGCCGACAAAACCATGATTTATACTGCGAACACTATTGCTATTAGCAAAGTATATAAGGGGATGTCGCAATTGTTTTCAGGCACCATTGATATTATTACATTGGGTGGTTCGGTCAATGATAAGGCCATAAAAGTTGATCCGGAATTGGAATTGGCAATTGGCGAAATAGGCGTGTTTTTATTGATTCAGAAAGATGGACAATGGGTGGCTGAAAGTGGTCCGCAAGGCTTTATTAAAATTGACAAAACAGATGCAAGTGCAAGTGATATTTTTAACCAATATCCACCATTCACTATCAACAGCACGATTGAAACATTAACAAAACAGAAAGCAATAGATGTGAATGGAAATATTACAAAAATTGTGTTTAGTGCAAAAAGAGCAGCTGTCACCATTTCTTCAATTTCTCCAAAAACAATTAATGCAGGAACAACATCAACTTTAACCATAAAGGGCACAAATTTTAAATCAACCATTGATACAAGTAGCGTCATGTTTAAGAATGGAGATGATGGCGGGGCGAGTTATATCAAAGCATTGAAAAAGGATTATATCTCATGGAGTGATACGATGATAAAAGTTTTGGTAAGAACCAAGGCCGGTACAGGTAAAATTAGAGTAGTGGTTGGTGGCAATGGTGTTGCTACTTCTACTGATACCTTACAAATTCCTTACTCGCATTTAAATGTGGTGCAAGGCGTGAATGCTGATTCAATTAGTTTTGAGACCCAAGAAATTGGAATGAACGCCAGCAATGGGATTACTTGGAAAATCAATAAGCGCTTTTATGATTCAATTGGAGCCAAAGGTGCATTTATTAGAAGTTTAGAAAGATGGCGTTGTGGTACTTTTATCAATTGGGATACATTGGGAAAAGTAAATTATAGCGCAATAAAATCTGATGGCGTAAATATGTGTGCTTGGGATACGAGTAATGCAATGCCAAATGGTGTGCTAGCCCAGTGTTTTAGTTTTTGGAGTGGTTGTTTTTCTGGCCCAACGTTGAAATGGTTTGTAATAGAATTGGATATACGTTTTAGACTTAAACCTACCAATACAACCAATTGGAATTATTCGATAGGAAGTGCAAGTGGTTCACAATATCACTTCGAAACTGTTGCTACGCATGAACTTGGCCATGGCCATCAGTTGGGTCACGTAATTGCACCTACAGTTGTTATGCATTATGCCATTTCGAATGGACAAGTAAAACCAAATTTGACTGTACCTGATATTGCTGGAGGAAGTTATGTAATTACCAAAAGCGCTACTGCTATTTGCAGTAAAAATGCGCATACGAAATTGAATGCTGGAAACTGTGCCATTGTGGTACCAAGCGCCAATTTTATTTTAGGCAAATCAACTATTTGTTTAAATGCAAGCGTCAATTTAACAGATTCATCAAAAGGAAACATCACAGCTTATAGCTGGAATTTTGGAAGTGGGGCAAGTCCTGCAAGTGCTGCAACGGTTGGTCCACATACGGTTGCTTATAGCACTGGAGGCAGCAAAACAATTTCATTAACGGTTACAACATCAACAGGAAACAATATTTCTAAATCGAAAAGTATCACCGTTAAGGCTGATTCAAAAATGAAACCTGACTTTACTTGGGTTGCAGCAGAAAAAGGGAAAGTTACTTTTACTAGCACATCTAACAATACCATTGCCAACAAATGGTATTTTGGTGATTTAGATTCCTCGATCACTTCTAACCCAATCCATAATTACGCAAATGGTGGTAGTTATAATGTGAGATTAATTTCTACCAATACTTGTAATACGGAGGACACCATTAAGGCGATAAAAATAGCATACCTCAATTATTACAACAGTCCAAAACAAGTGTGCATTGGTCAGACTGTGATTTACACAGATTCAAGTGATGCGAATGTTGCGAGTTGGCAGTGGACCTTCACGGGCGGAACACCTGCAAGCGCTAACACCAAGGGTCCTCATAAAGTAACGTATAATTCTCCTGGAGCAAAGGGTTCAACACTTGGTATAACTGTAACAGGTGGTCAAGCCCAAATTTATTCGATACCTACAAATGTGACGATTTCGTCTGATACTTTTGTTAAAGCGAATTTTACTTATGGCTACATTGGTAGTAATATTGTTGGATTTACAAGCAATGCTACAGGTAGCAACATGACCTATAAATGGCACTTTGGCGATGGCGATAGTAGCACACTCAAGAATCCGGTCCACCAATATACCAATGCCAATAATAAATCTATTAGATTAGTTGTTAAGGGGGCCTGCAATAGCGATGATACCACCATTATTACTAGAGATTTTACAGGTTTAGGCAATGTTAACGCATCCGAAATCTTCAGAATTTATCCCAATCCAACCAAGGATTATTTCAGTTTAATAAGTTATTTGAATACGCCAATAAGTGTCAATATTTTTGACCTTTCAGGCAAATTGATAAAGCAATACCAAGGGGAAATTCAACCAATTTTTATTGGCGATTTATCAAATGGGATTTACATGGTTAAAATAGTCTCAAATGGTATTGAATCGAACTTGAAGTTAGAAATACAGCATTAAGTTAAGGCTGTAGACCTATTATAAAATCGCGGAAGAGCAAGAAAGCATTTTCGAAATTGGTAAACGGCACTGCCGAAGCTTTGTCATTGACATCGTGATAAAAGGGATAAGGGCCCATGAGGTAGAAAAAGAAACAAGGGACACCTGCCTCACTGAAATAATAATGATCGCTGTTTTGTGCTTTACCTCTTGCTTTTACCGCTGGTAAGTATTGCTTTGAGGTATTAATATTTGTAAGTAAGTTATACTGGTCTTTATAAGTTGCACCATTCACCGTCATTACGCCTTCGGCACCATTGCCCATCAAATCGATATTGATTAAAAAATGTATTTTTTCTAATGGAATAACAGGGTTTCTAACATAGTACTGCGAACCGATTAAACCAGTTTCTTCGCCTGAAAATGCAATAAATAACAGGCTATATTTTTGGGGATGTTCCTTAAAGTATTTTGCTAAATTTAAAAGCATGGCAATACCACTTGCATTGTCGTTTGCGCCCGGGAACAAGGCGGTAGAGCCCATCATGCCCAAATGATCGTAATGGGCTGTAAAAACAATAAAACTATCTTTGTTTTCTGTGCCCTCTAACATACCCAAAATATTTTGAGAGGTGTAGGTGCCGATTAACTCTTTTTTATCAGTATAAACACCGTAAAACTTGCTTTCAATCTCTATTTCAAATTCGGCAGGCTTAGTTCTGTCAAACACATGGTCTTTTAAGGTGATGATACAATTGGCATCTTCACGATAACTGCTTGTCCATGTTAGTTTTTCGTTGGTAAGCTTTACAATGAGCGTTTTTCTAAAATCACTTAAATACTTTTTTTTAGTTAAAATAGCTTGTGAAAAACCATTTGAATTAAAAGTGTCTATGACCGCCATTGTTTGATGAAAACCTACGCGGTCGTAAAAACTACTGTCCTGTAAATTCGCTATGCTACTAAATGGCACCGTGCCTTTAAAAGAAAAGGTTTTACATCCGGCATTGATAATATAATCGCGGCCAGCCACTAACAATACACCATTGTATTTTACGATTACTTTTTTAGGAAAGGTATTGACCGGGAAAGTAAATTCCTGTTTATAAGACCCTTTTACTTTTTTTAAGCCTATCGATTTAAATTGACCTTGAATATAACTCGCTGCTTTTTTGTCGCCATTGCCAACATAGCCACGGCCTTTATACTTAGGACTGCAAAGTTCGTTTATCACTTTACGCGCATAGAGTGTATCTTGGGCTTGGCAATTAATTATTAAGAAAAGAAAATAAACGGTGATTGAAAAAATGTTTTTCATTGAGGTTTCAAAATTAGTAAATTGTCTGTTGTCATGTACTTTAAAGTGTTAAAAACTGCTTACTAATAGATTGCGAGCTGCTTTAAGTCCGCATTTTTGATGGGTTGAATAAGCCAAGGCAGCTCTGCTTCGAATGGCTTCCTTGCTTTCTTTTAAAACATATCCAGAGAGCGCATCGTGAACCGTATAAGCCTCAGGGCACATTAATCCCGTGGTCCATACCAACGGATTGGCATTGGCATTTTTGATATAATCTGAAAAGTAAGGTTTACTAAAACAGGCAAGTATAATGCAGTCTCTCTTTTTGTGATCCGTATTGATATAAGCATCCTCTAAATCAAAATCCATTAAACCATCGTGACCAATATAAGCTGAGAGTTGTGAGTAGCCATTAATCCCAATGGTTTTCTTATCTATGTGAAGCGTGTCTTTTTCAAGACCAGAAACACTTTTTAGAAAATCGTGGGTACAGGTTTTAATGTATTGGCCATTGTAGGCATCGGCTACTAAATAAAAAGCTTTGGTTTTATGTTTAAAAACAAGGCGTTCTAATTTGATGGAATCAATTTTATAGCGCCTTAACAAGGTCCATTCTTTGCTTTTTTTGAAGTAACTGCGAATTCCATACCCGCAGCCCCAATACAAATTATTGTTCAAATCGCGGCCATTGCCAATCTTTGCCGGAACCGGCACTATGCCTTGGTACTCATTATCGCACAAGGCCACAAAAATATGAATGACCTTGTGTGTAGAATCTATTGTAACATCCACAAATTTATTATCCGTTACATTACTAAAAGCAACAGTTTGTTGTTGAATGGTCTGAACACAGGCCGTGGTCAAAATGTAAAGGCAACAATTAAGAACTAGCTTCATTTAAAAAGGATATTATTCCTTTATTAACTTGCTATTGTAAATATTATTGTTTTGATGAATACTTACGTTGTAGATTCCATCTGGGAAGCTTGATAAATCAAAATTTACAGTGTTTTTACTACTAAAAATTTTCTGACCCAAATGGTTATAAATAATGATTTCAAAATCAGAATTACTTGGCAATTTCAGTTGAAATAAACCAGTGCTTGGATTAGGATATATTAATTGACTTGCAGTGCTCGTATATGTATTAATAGATGTACTATAGCTGCTTGTGCAATTATTGTGGTGCGGTTGATGCTGAAAGGTATCAACCACTATATTTTCATCGCCTGGTTTATAGGCTAAATAAGAAAAATAAAAGAGCATCATTTCATCTGTGGTAGCCTCACCTAAACTCACATCTTGTGGCGGATCATGAGGATTTTCAGGATTAGCTATGGTATTATCATAAGTAGCTACACCATACAAAGTGGTGCCAGCTGGTATTTTTACAGGTTGTTTAAAATCATAAGACCCTTGCCAATGAAAATCCCACGCTGGAATGTTAATCAATTTTATGGTGTCGCCAGCAAGCGTAATACCATAGGCTTTCATGCTTTTGCAAAGCAAATGCCCATGCGGTCCGATATTTAGAATGGTGGCATTAACAGGTACAAAGAATTCTTCGTGAAAAGTTTTAACTGTGTTTTTTGGAATAAAAAGGGGACCATCTATAATGGTGGTAGAATGGTTGAGAATGGGCGCATCACTAATGTTTCTTACACTATTCGATGTAAAAAGAAAATGGACTTTGGTAGAATCAGTTTGACCGCTTGCATATTCAGGGTAATGAATTTGTACAACTATTTTTGCTGTTGGAGGCAAACGTTTGCCCATACCTGTTGGTACAAAAATAGGACTCGCACCAGGTACCCAAGTGCCAAGTAATACCGCGGCATTTGTTCCTACACCACCTGCAGAAGTGTAGCCGGGGTTAGGATCGTTGGCGTCTAAAATAGTGGTGGCACCAGTGGTATCATAAAACACTTGTGCATGGTGAACAATGTTCTTATTACCCGGAACAATCTCAATGCCTGTGATGAATTTTTGAACAGACTGACCTGTTGGTAGCACAAAACATCTGTACAAATCTTCTGTAATAGTTGGAACAGTATAGGTAGGTAATTTCAATTTTAAATCTGGATTGGTTATTACCAATGCTGAGTTGTATACAGGAGGAGTAGGTGCGTTGGCCATATTGCCTTGCGTGGCGCCATTGTTGATCCAAGCAAGAATGGTATTTATCTCCGTTTCAGATAGATTTCTCTCATGCGCCATTCTGCGATAATTATTATCTACTGGCCAAGGCGGCATTAATTTATTTTCAACTTGGTATTTAATACCGCTGCTGTGCGAAACAGCATCATTGAAATTTAATAAGGAAAAAGGACCCGAACCATTCGGATTGTGACAACTGGTACAGTGGCTGTATACAATGCATGCAACATCATCAGCCCAAGTTGGTTTTTGCGCATTTAGGCTTAGCGATAAGCACAAACTAAATGCGAAAATCAATTTTTTCATTTTTACTTTAATAATTAATGTTCCTCAAAAGTATCACTAATTTTTTAAAGTAATTGTAAGATCTAACAATGCGATTAATAATAAACATAGCTTTTATAGTTTATTAATTAGACCGTTCTGAAATGAAAAGGTTGTACTGCCTTTTAATTATGATGGTTTTTTGACAATCCAACTAAATGAATT
>CAJBKH010000108.1 GCA_903953615.1 uncultured Bacteroidota bacterium | reverse complement strand
CACTTTATTGCAAACAATGCTACTTCGCAATGTGGTTGAAAGTTTTTTCTCAATAAAACCTTATGTTTGTTAAAGAAACTGCTCTCCAATAAATGAAATTGCTATCTATATTCACCCTCACAATTTTATTGTTAAGTTGTGGCCAAATAAAACATATTTCGTATGCTTACAATTACATTGCAGATTATATGTGGGCAGCAGACTATAAAGGCAATCATTATACCCTTAAGCTCATTAGAAAACCCATAAGGGGAGAAAATATTTGGTTTGATGGATTTTTAACAAAGAACAATAAAGACACTTTCTTATTACATGGGTTTGTTAAAGGCAACCATTATGTTTCATGGTATACCACTGTTTTCGATACAATTGGAAATAATCAAATTGCAATTTGGTATTATAAGGATAGCATAACCTTCTATGATAGAAACAAGAAGGTATTGGATACTAAAATTAGCCTTTATAAAGTTAAAAAATAATTCGAAAGATTATACCAAGCGCTTCACTTGGAATCAATTTATACAACCTATTTTGTCAAAATTTCTGTAATATTATATTTGATATTTTCTGATATTTTCAAAGTCGGTATATCATTGATATCATTATTAAAAGGATCTTCTATTTCTTCTGCTATTAATTCCAAACTGGCCAATACATAGAACACGAACATAACAAAAGGCACCATCCAATACCCCAAATTAAAAGCATAACCAAAGGGTATGGTCATGACATAAAAGAAAATAAATTTTTTAATGAACAGAGAATATGAAAATGGAATAGGCGTGTTCTTAATACGCTCGCAACCGCCACATACATCTGTAAACGTTTGTAGTTCGGTATTTAAAAACAATAATTCTTCGTTGCTAATTAATTGTTCTTTCTTTAAGCTGTATATTTTGTTATAGATAATGCTGGCCACTCTATTGGGGTGGTGCGAGATATTGGCATTTAATTTTAATTCAGGATGGTCCATTTCATCTAACAAAAGACGGGTACTTTCCTGGGCCAAAGTTTTGGTTAGAACTGAAGCGTAACTGCTAATGGCCTTGGTAAAAAAATCACGATTGGCCTTGTCTTCAGGCTTTAAGATGGCATTTAATTTAAGTGCAAAATTGCGAGAACTATTTACCAGTGTACCCCATAATTTTCGACCTTCCCACCATCTATCATAGGCTGTATTGGTTCTGAAAACTAAGAGCATCGATAAAACAAAGCCCAACAAAGTATGCAAATTGGTCAGGTTTTTGAGTTTTGAAGCCTCTCCAAATTTAAAAACTGATATTTCTAAAAATGCAATAACACAGGCATACAAACCTATTAAAACCATTAAGGGCAATAGTTTTTTAAAGGTATCGGCCTTGTGAAAATTAAAAAGAAGTTTAAACCAATCTTTGGGGTTGTAGGCAATCATATTTTCTTGCAAATGTATTAACTAATTTCGCCTCAATAATTATTTGACCAAAAATAATTCTGTTGCCACTTTAAACACTGCATTGCTCGGAATAACTACTGTTTGTTTGTTCGCATTTGGGGTTAGCCAAATAAACATTTTTTTATCGCTGCTAGTATAGATTTTGATGGGCATACGGAAGCCTTTTACAATATTTTTAAAATGATAAGTGACCGTTTGTGTTCCATCGCGATTTAGGTTGATTTTATAAACGAGTTCAGGTATAGGTCCTTTGTACAAATACTGGTCAAAAAACAATTGCCATTTATAGTCTGTGTGTGTATTGAAGAAGGCAATAATATCCTCCGTTTGAATGATTTTATGTTTAAACTGTTCGCTGAGTTGGTGAATGGCATCGAACCAAAGGCTATCATTGTTCATGGCGTTTCGCATGGTGTGCAATAGCCAAGTGCCTTTGTAATAAATATCATTGTCTGTATAGCCATGGTAAAATTCACCACGCGGTCCTAACATTGGGTGTTTGGCTATAATACTTTTTCTTTGGGCTACTAAATAGTCGTTGGCTCTTTCTTTTCCATAAAAATACTCAACATACAAGGCCTCAGAGTAGGTGGTAAAACTCTCATGAATCCACATATCAGCTGGATCTATAGCGGTAATACTATTGGCAAACCATTCGTGCCCACTTTCGTGAATGATGATAAAATCAAAATTGTAATCATTGTTCATGTAATGGTTACCGTAGGCTATGCAACTTTGGTGTTCCATGCCCCAATAAGAGGTTTCAACCAATTTATAACTGTCTTCATAAAATGGATAGGCTCCAAAATAATTTTCGAATGCTTTTAGCATGCCTTTCACTTGTTGAAAATGTTTAATGGCTTTCGCCCGATTGTCCTCTAATACATAGTAGTTAAGCGGTACCTGGTGAATGCCATAAAAAGTGTCTCTAATTTCGGTGTATTTTCCAACATTGATATTGATGCTATAATTGTTAATGGGATTGCGCACTTGCCAATGAAACAGTTCATAGTTCATCTCTATTTTTTTTCGCGCTACTAATTGTCCATTCGACACGCCTGTTAAACCTTCGGGTACCGATAAATACATGTCCATGCTATCGGCTTCATCGCTCCAATGGTCTTTGCAAGGCAACCAAATGTAAGTACCAATGCCTTCGCAGGCCAGTCCCACCCAATCGTTTAAATTGGCATCTTTGTTCCAAACAAAACCACCTTTCCAAGGTGGTAATATTGCCACTTGTGGTTTTCCATTGAAATACACTTTTATCTTCTCATGGTCGCCCATCATGATTGTTTTTGGAAAATGCACCAAGACGGTATTGTTTTTTCTGTCAAACAAAAGGCGCTTATTTTGAAATACAATGCTGTCAATTTGCATCGCTTTAACATAATCCAATTGCAAGGTTTTAAACCCATTTACAGCTTTAAATGAAATGGTGTTGCAGCCACGAATACTGCGTGTTTCAGGAATTACTTTTACTTCAATTCCATAATGGGTGACATCGTAACAAGTGCGCAATGGCGTAAGTTTGCCATGGTCTTTTTTCTCTTGCGCCAAGGCATTTGAATTCCAAGTAATAAAACAAAAGACAAACAACAAACGGTGTATTTTATACAATCCCATAGTACCCTCAAAGTAAAGCAAATTCTGAGCAATAAATAAATAATTTACACAAAGTCGCATTCAATAAATCTAAGCATTCAAAATTTAGGTTATTTTTGCATCTTTATGGAACTCGATAAGCATTACTCCCCGCAACAAGTAGAAGACAAGTGGTACAGCTATTGGATGGACAATGGTTTTTTTGACTCAACCCCCGATGAGCGCGAACCATACACCATTGTAATGCCGCCACCTAACGTCACAGGGGTACTGCACATGGGTCACATGTTAAATAATACCATACAAGATGTTTTGATACGCAAAGCGCGCATGGAAGGCAAGAATGCTTGCTGGGTGCCTGGCACCGACCATGCAAGTATTGCCACCGAAGCCAAAGTAGTAAAAATGTTGGCCGAAAAAGGCATTAAAAAATCTGACATCACAAGAGATGAATTCTTAGGCTATGCTTGGGAATGGAAAAATAAATACGGTGGTATTATACTAGAACAATTGAAAAAACTAGGGGCTAGCTGCGATTGGAAACGCACCCGTTTTACAATGGAAGAAGATTTAAGCAATGCCGTAATCGATGTATTTATTAAAATGTATAAAGATGGTTTGATTTACAGAGGTACTAAAATAGTGAATTGGGATCCTGCTGGTAAAACCACTTTGAGCGATGAAGAGGTAATTTACAAGGAGAACAATAGCAATTTGTACTATGTGACTTACTTATTCACTGAGCAAACGAAGAAAACGTTTAACAATGAAATAGGCGGCTTACAAGTGGCAACTACCCGTCCTGAAACCATTATGGGCGATGTGGCCATATGCGTCAACCCAAATGATGAACGCTACAAAGAACTCATAGGCAAAACCGTTATTGTGCCTGTTGTAAACCGCGTAGTGAAAGTAATTGCCGATGATTACATCGACATAGAATTTGGTACTGGCTGTTTGAAAGTAACGCCCGCACACGATGAGAATGACTATAAGATTGGTGAAAAATATAATCTCGAGATCATAGATGTATTAGACGATGATGGCAAAATTCACGAGCGCGCAGGCGCCTATGTGGGCATGGACCGATTTGCTTGCAGAAAACAAATTGTAAAAGATTTAGAAGAGCAAGGCTTAATTACCAAAACCGAGCAAATAAAGAATACCGTTGGTCATAGCGAGAGAACTGATGCTGTGATTGAAAAGAAAATTTCAACGCAGTGGTTTGTGAACATGCAGGATTACATGAAGCGATACCCACAAGTATTGTCAGATGTGATGAATGATGAGATTTCTTTTCATCCTTCGAAATTTAAAAATGTATACAAACACTGGTTAGATAATATCAAAGATTGGAACATTAGCCGTCAATTGTGGTGGGGACAACGCATACCTGCGTGGTACGATGAGAAAGGTAATTATGTAGTGGCAAAGACTGAAGCCGAAGCACATGCTTTGTTTAACAGCAATGCTTATAAAGCACCATTAGCAGACAATTCAAACCTCATTGAGAGACATACCAATCAAGATACGCAAAATGTTCAACACAGCACCGATGAAGGGCATATCAATACCCTTAGAAATTTAACCCAAGATGCCGATGTATTGGATACTTGGTTTAGCAGTTGGTTGTGGCCTATTTCAGTATTCGATGGTTTGAAAGAAGGCGATAAAAAAGATTATCAATACTATTACCCAACCAATGATTTGGTAACCGGTCCTGATATTATCTTTTTCTGGGTGGCCAGAATGGTGATGGCTGGTTATGCTTTGAATGGTCAAAAACCATTTAGCAATGTATACTTCACGGGCATTGTACGCGATAAATTAAGACGTAAAATGAGTAAGTCTTTGGGCAATAGTCCTGAGCCTATTGATTTAATTGCCAAGTTTGGTGCCGATGGTGTGCGCATGGGCATGCTCTTGAGTTCGCCTGCTGGTAACGATATTTTATTTGATGAAACCAATGTTGAGCAAGGCAGAAATTTTTGTAATAAAATTTGGAATGCTTACCGCTTAATTGCGGGTTGGCAGATTGTAAAAGATGAGGCTGTAAGTGCTGATATCATTGCTTCGAATGCATTGGCTAACCAGTGGTTCGAGATGAAATACCAAACAGCTGTGAATGATATTTTACAAGCCTTCGAAGATTATAAATTGAGCGAGGCTTTGATGACCATTTATAAATTAATTTGGGACGATTTCTGTTCATGGTATTTAGAAATGGTGAAACCAGTGTATGGCGAACCAATCAATGAAAGTACTTTGGCACAAGCTAAAAATAATCTTGAAAAGGTATTAACTTTATTGCATCCTTTCATGCCATTTATTACCGAGGAGCTGTACCATGTTTTATATGAGGGACAACCAACCAAACCAATGATAGTACATGCCTATCCTAAAATGGCTGAAAGCATTGCTACCATTGATGATAGAGCCTTACAAATTATCACAGAGATACGCAATATTCGCAACAACAAAGGACTTTCGCCAAAGGTGGCTTTCGATGTTATTATTAAAACAGAACAAGAAGGAATTTATAAGGCTTGGGAGACCACCATTGGTAAATTGGCCAATGTATCAGCCATTTTATACAATGCCGCGAAACCTGAAAAATGTTTAACCACTTTAATAGGAACCGACGAAATCTTTATTCCGTTTGCAGAGGCCATTGATGAAGCCGCTGAGATGAAGAAGATGCAGGAAGAACTGACCTACCTCGAAGGGTTCTTGAAATCGGTAGATGCTAAATTAAACAACGACCGTTTTGTGTCCAATGCCAAGCCTGATGTAATTGAGAAGGAGAAACAAAAGCGTGCCGATGCACTCGAGAAAATCGAGAAGTTGAAACATAGCCTAACGCAAAATAATAATTAATTTTTTTGAGCAGTTTAAAACGCACTCAAAACACTGCTATCACACACTTTTTGAAACTTTCTAAAATTGAAAGTAAACCTTGTTGACTAATTTATTTTAAAAATAGTTGGAGACTTTTGCAGCATTTTAAAAAATGGGCGTGTCTAATCCTGTATAAAAGTCCAGTACTTTTTACAACTGTTGGTATCCTTTGATGGGTGCGGTTTTTCGCATATTTGGCTTGGTGGATACTGATGTATTATTTATTTTTTAATGTTATAAGTTATGTTAATCAAAGTCAATTCTGTTAATCATGTTTCTGAATCTAATTTTCTAAATCATTTACATCTTTCATATGTTGAAGTGCGGCAAATGATAAAACTTTTAAGTCTTATTGTTGGGCTTGCTTTTTTGGCCCCTTCACTTTTTATGTTCTATCAAATATTGGAGGCTAAACCTATTCATATTAATGCTAACAATGCTGCTTTAACAACAATAAACATAAACCAGAAAACAATTGCTGAACGCCAACATCTGCCTTCGTTTATCAATAAAGGTAATGTAGAAATGGGACCCTTTTTAGTACCAATCATAAATGCTGAAACTATTGCAAGTAAAAAGCTTTGTCAGATAAAGGGAGAATTAATGGATAACAATAAAATGGGTTTAGTGAATGGAAAATTGACGCTTTATAAAGGGTTTGATTCAATTGCATCAACCGTTTCAATTGACCAAGGTTACTTTTATTTTAAAGATATAAAACCTGGAAAGTATTACTTAACCGCATCTTTAGGAGGATACAAAAAACAAGAGTATGTACCAATTACTTTAATATCTGATTCTGTGAACTACATTCTTATTAAATTAGAACTTATTTCATATAATGTAGGATATTCAACATCATGCACCATTAAATCCAAAACTTTAATAAGAACTGGAAAAAGAGGAAATAATTTGGCAGGACTAAGTTCAGGCGTTACAAATTCATCTGGAGGCCTAAGCGGAAGGGGTTCACGGTCAATGCCAGCCACCGCTTACTTTGTTGATGGGGTTAGGGTTTTTAATTCAAATTTAGGTCAAGACAAGACCAGTACAGGCATAAAACTATCTCAAAATACAACAGCTGAAAATACGGAATCTTATGCCTCATTGATTGAGAATGAATACCAGAATCCGTTTAATGAACCACTTTCAACATTTAGCATAGATGTTGACAATGCTTCATACACAAACACTAGAAGGATGCTGCAAGCCAATACCCTGCCACCAAAGGATGCAGTGCGTATAGAAGAGTTTGTGAATTATTTTGATTACAAATATCCTGCGCCTGAAACGCAAGACCCTTTTTCTATTAATCTTGAAATGGCCAGTTCGCCTTGGAACAAAGAAACTAAAATTGTATCAATTGGTTTAAAGGGAAAGGATATTGAAAGAAAGGAATTACCGAAAAGTAATTTGGTTTTTTTAATTGATGTATCAGGTTCAATGCAAGTAGAAAATAAACTGCCATTGGTTAAACAAGCATTAAATTTATTGATAGATCAAATGCGACCAGATGATAATATTGCAATTGTAACCTATGCAGGTGCGGCAGGTTTGGCCCTTGGTTCCACCCCTTGTTCTAAAAAAGATAAAATTAAAGCTGTCATCGATAGACTTGAAGCAGGTGGTTCAACAGCAGGTGGTCAAGGCATTGAACTTGCATATATAATTGCGAAGGAGAGCATGGTAGAAGATGGCAATAATCGCATTATATTGGTTACCGATGGCGATTTTAATGTTGGTGTGAGTAGCGATGGCGAATTAAAACAGATCATTGAACAAAAACGAAAAGATGGCATCTATCTCACCGTTTGTGGTTTTGGAATGGGCAATTATAAAGATAGTAAAATGGAAACATTGGCAGATTATGGCAATGGCAACTATTATTATATTGATGCGTACAATGAGGCAAAAAAAGTGTTTTCAACGGGATTAACAGGCACACTTTACACCATTGCAAAAGATGTAAAAATTCAGGTTGAATTTAATCCCAAATTTGTGAAGGCCTACCGTTTAATTGGATATGAAAATAGAAAATTAGCAAATCAAGATTTTGAAAATGATGCCAAGGATGCTGGGGAATTAGGCGCTGGTCATACTGTAACAGCTATGTATGAAATTATACCTGTTGGGAGTAGTGCAATTATTCCTGGATTTACTGAATTAAAGTACCAAGAAAGTAAGAATGAATTGAAAGATTACGGAGATGAATTACTAACTGTTAAAATGCGTTATAAGAATCCGGCCGATACCACAAGTAAGTTAATTTTTAAGACACTCAATTATTCAAATACAGGTTATGAAATAGCAAGTAATAATTTCAGATATGCATGTGGCGTGGTAATGTTTGGGATGTTGCTTAGAGATTCGAAATTCAAAGCTGAGGCAACCTATGAGAAAGCTGAGGATTTATTAGAAAGCAGCAAACAAGATGATATAAATGGGTATAAAGCCGAATTGATTACTTTAATAGAAAAGGCCAAAAAACTTACATTAAATAAATAATGAACTTAATATAATAGGAGCTTAACACATGATAAATATTAATACACCAAATTCGAATATGAAGTTAAATAGATTGATTTTTTCATTGATTTTATTATTAGGTTTTCTGAATCTTTCTAGTCAAACAAATGGCTATGGCTGTATAGTAAACTCATCTTCGTGGGTCACAATTAGAGGGCTTGTAAAAGATGAGCAAGGAAAAAGGATCAGTTTTACTAAAATTATACTTTTAAAGGATAAAGATAGTATCGAAAGTAGACTTTCAGATGTCAATGGATTGTTTTCTTTTGCTACAATTAATCCAGGTACTTACCGTGTATTGATTAAAAGTAATTTTTATAAACAGTTTGAGGGCGAAGAATTTGAGATTACGGCTAATAATACAACAATTATAAATTGTACGCTTAAACCTAAAATAAATACAAAGGATTCTGGTGAATCTAATAAATTTATTTGCATGAGCACTAGATGTTTTTTGAAGTCATATAAACCCTTTATTAAAACATTTGTTACGGACGAAAAAGGTAAAATGATTGATGAATTAACAATTTGGAGATTTAATAGTCAAAATGATTCCATCAAACTCAGTCGAAATTTATTAAATGATAGTTTTACGGGACATTACAATTTAAGAGCAAATGATTTCACACATGACTACCCCAGCAAATGGATTCTGATAAAGGCAAGGGGATATGCGGATGTTATTATTAGAAATATTAAATTATCTGATCCAAACCAAAGAAATCCAGTAATAAATATTAAAATGTACCCAAGGCAATATCTTAAAAATGGAGATCAATATTCACTTATCAATAGTTATGTATTTGAGAATTTAATTATCAAAGATTCGATGATGCTAGATTTTAAATACTATTCTGAAAGTATCTTGAACCTCCCAAAATCTTATGTTAATAGTAATAATAATTTTTTAGTAAAAACCTATCCTAATCCTGTAAAAGATTACCTAAAGATTATAATAAATGCTGCGGTTACCAAACCCTATTCTACTAAATTGCTCGATATTAATGGAAAATTAATTTGTGAGACAGAAATAACGGAACAAAATTCCATGCTTGATATGCAATGGCAGTCGGCTGGTATCTATTGTATACAGGTTTTTGATCCTGAAGGAACATTGATTTACACGTATAAGTTTGTTAAAACCTGAAACTGTTTAAGCAACCACTTGTTTGTATAGATAATGAACAGAACCGAACAATTGCTTCAACTGCGAAGCGAAATACCAACTGATAGCGAACGCCAGCCATTGGCCCACGAGGCCTTTCAAAACACTGCACTTCGCCCCATCTTAAAATTACAAAATGATGTTCTGGTACATTTTTTTAAAAGCCAATTGAACGGGGCACAATTGCCCGATTTCAAAATGGAGTTAGAAGGTTTTGTAAAACAGCGTTTGCAAAAAGACATGCTCACGCGCAATACACTGCTGGGTATGGTGGTTGGACTATTAACAGAAGATGAGTTGGTGACTTTTTTAGCAGATAAAAGCGAAATGAGTAAACGCATTATCGATATGCTTTCGCAGCGCCTCTGCGACCAACTCGGAAAAGCATTATAAGTATTCGCTTTTTTTGTTTTTCTTTGTTCTCACTAAACCACCATGTTTACCATACTCATTCCCACTTGGAACAATTTGCCCTATTTAAAAAAATGTGTTGAGAGCTTGCGCAAGAATTCTACTTTTCAACATCAAATTGTATTGCATATAAACGAAGGGATTGACGGTAGTAAAGCTTGGGCCGATGAAGAGAACATTCAATACACCATTAGTGCTGAAAACATTGGTATTTGCAAGGCTTTGAATCTCGCCTCCCAATTGGCTACCACACCTTACATCTGTTATTTTAATGATGACATGTATGCACTACCAGGTTGGGATTTCCATTTGGTAAAAGAGATTGAAGGCATAGGCCATGAAAATTTCTTCCTTTCGGCCACCATGATAGAACCGCGAGAAGGCACAGACAAAAATATTTTACAAGGCTACGATTTTGGCGATGTTGCTAATTTCAAAGAGCGTGAATTGATGCAAGCCTATAAAAACTTTAAAATGCACGATTGGAATGGTGCAAGTTGGCCCCCTAATGTGGTTCCAAAAGCCTTGTGGGACAAGGTAGGAGGGTATAGTGATGAATTCAGTCCGGGCATGTACAGCGACCCAGATTTTACAATGAAATTATGGGACCAAGGGGTGCGTCATTTTAAAGGACTTGGCGAAAGTAAGGTGTACCACTTTATGAGTAAATCAACTGGCAAAGTGGTTAAGAACAATGGTCGCAAAACCTTTATGCAGAAATGGAAAATTACCCCCGGTTACTTCTACCGTACGATGCTTAAAATGGGTGAACCATGGCAGGGTGAACTCAAAGCACCTTCAAAAGGCATCGCTTATTTTTTATCAAAACTAAAGGCCTCCCTCAACTAAAATTATTTATCGCTTCGCCCTAGGATTTATAAATTTTAAAATCCTTCTTTCATAAAATTCTTAAATTTTACGGCTATTTTTGCGCCTATGTATAGATCCCATACCTGTGGCGAATTAAGAATGGCGCATGTTGGCCAAATGGTTACCCTTTCTGGCTGGGTAGCCAAAAGAAGAGATTTTGGTTCCCTTTCATTTATCGATTTACGCGATCGTTACGGCCTTACACAATTGAGCTTTAACGAAGAATACAATAAAGATTTATTAGAGCAGGCAAGAAGTTTAGGTCGCGAGTTTGTGATCCAAGCGATTGGAAAAGTAACCGAACGCAGTAATAAAAACACCAAAATACCAACAGGTGAGGTCGAAATCATCGTTGAGCAATTGAACATTTTAAATGTTTCTTTAACACCGCCATTTACCATAGAGGAAGAAACAGATGGAGGTGATGATATACGCATGCAATACCGTTACTTGGATTTGCGTAGAGACAATGTCCGTCAGAATTTAGTGCTGCGTCACCAAGTGGCCAAAGCTGTTAGAAAATACCTAGACGATAAAGAATTTATAGAAGTTGAAACCCCTGTTTTAATTAAATCGACGCCCGAAGGTGCACGCGATTTTGTGGTGCCAAGCCGCATGAACCAAGGTCAGTTTTACGCCTTGCCTCAAAGTCCACAAACATTCAAGCAATTGCTAATGGTAAGTGGTTTCGACCGCTACTATCAGATTGTAAAATGTTTTAGAGACGAGGATTTAAGAGCCGACCGTCAACCTGAATTTACACAGATAGATTGTGAAATGAGTTTTGTTGAACAGGAAGACATCTTGAATTTATTCGAGGGCATGGTTCAGCACTTGTTTAAGGAAGTAAAAGGATTGGATATAGGGACATTGCCCCGCATGACTTTTGACGATGCCATGAGGCTTTATGGCAACGACAAGCCAGACATTCGTTTCGGTATGCAGTTTCAATACATTACTGAACTTACAAAAGGTAAAAATTTCCCTGTATTCGAAGCGGCTGAAACGGTATTAGCTATTTGTGCAACTGGTTGTGCTACCTATACCCGCAAACAATTAGATGAATTAACCGAATGGGTAAAACGCCCACAAATAGGCGCCAAAGGCTTGGTATACGAGTTCTGCAATGCCGATGGTACTTATAAATCTTCAGTCGATAAATTTTATAGTCCTGATGACCTAAAACAATGGGCTACCCAATGCAATGCCCAACCTGGCGATTTATTATTGTTACTTTGTGGCGATACCAAAGCCGTTCAAAAACAAATGAGTGAACTGCGTTTAGAGATGGGTCAACGCATGGGCTTGCGCAAAAAAGATGAATTCAAAGCCCTTTGGGTGATTGATTTTCCTTTGCTTGAGTTCGATGATGAGAACCAACGTTGGCATGCCATGCACCATCCGTTTACAAGTCCTAAACCAGAAGATATTCCAATGCTCGATACCGACCCAGGTGCCATTCGTGCCAATGCCTATGATATGGTCATCAATGGTGTTGAAGTAGGTGGTGGATCGATTCGTATTTTCAACAAAGAATTACAAGCTAAGATGTTTAAAATTCTTGGCTTTACCGAGGAAGATGCCCGTTACCAATTTGGTTTCTTAATGAATGCTTTCGAATATGGTGCCCCTCCGCATGGTGGTTTAGCCTTTGGTTTCGACCGTTTGTGCAGTTTGTTTGGTGGTGCCGATGGTATCCGTGATTTCATTGCTTTCCCTAAAAACAACCAAGGCCGCGATGTGATGATAGACGCCCCTTCGGTAATTGATGATAAGCAACTGAAAGAGCTAGGTGTGAATGTGAATAGCTAATATTGTTTATGAACCTTGTAAAATTCAAACCTAAAAAAATTCTTTTATTTATTGGGTTAATGGGTTGGTTCAGTATTCCATTTTTCTTTCCTATTGTTGAATATTATGGTAAAAATTATTACCACTATGGATTAATTTATTTCTATCAAAAAGGTTCTTACTTAATCTTTCTCTGCTTTGCAATTATCCCTATATTCTTTATTCTGAACATATTTATAATGGTATTTCAAATAAGAAGTTGGACAATAAAATTTTTATTAATTTGCTTAGGTAATGTTTCTTACGT
>CAJBKH010000107.1 GCA_903953615.1 uncultured Bacteroidota bacterium | reverse complement strand
TACGATTTTATTGAGTTGTATAATAACAGTGCAAAAGCACTTGATTTAAGCAAGCATTTTGTTGCAGTTTTGGATGAGCAAAACCAATATAAAAGCATTGAGAAGTTAAGCAGTACGCCACTAATTTTGAAGCCCCACCAATATTTAGTATTAAGTCAGAATACCAATAAAATATGCATGACCTACGGATGTAAAAATCCTGATGCTTTGTACCATGATTTTAATAAAATGCCAAGCATGCCTGATGATGTAGGTAATTTACTTTTGGTAAATTTAAAAGGTCAAGTCATCGATAGCATTGCTTACGATGAAGATTGGCATTATCCTTTGCTTTCGGACAAAGAAGGCGTGAGTTTAGAAAGAATCAGCTTTACAAACACCGCGCGTACTAGCGATAATTGGCACAGTGCAGCTTCGGTTGTAGGATTTGCAACCCCTGGCTATTTAAATTCGCAAAGTGTTGGTGTGCATGGTGCAGGGCAATATTTTACCTTGCAAAATAAAACAGTTTCGCCCGATGATGATGGGTTTGAAGATGTATTGATTTTAAATTATCAATTGCCAAAACCTGATTACGCCACAACCATTAAAATATATGACATGGCGGGTCGGTTAATTCAAGATTGGACCAACAATGCAACGCTGGGTACCCAAGGCTTTGTTAGTTGGAATGGCACAGATTACAACCAACAAAAAGCAGCCATCGGTTTATACATTGTAATGATAGAAAGTATACACCCATCAGGTGATCGCATCAAAGAAAAAATAAGTTGTGTAGTGGCTGGAAAATTCTAGTAATTTCTTTCGATACAATCGATCAGGCTATGAATTACTTTGATGTGTATTTCTTGGGCGCGGTCGGCATATTCAGAGAAAGGGGCACGTATTTCTAAATCACAAAGTTCGGCCATGGCACCACCATCTTTGCCTGTTAGTCCTATAATTACCATGCCTTTTTCTTTGGCAACTTCAATGCCTCTTAATACATTTTTAGAATTGCCACTTGTACTAATGGCTAACAATACATCGCCTTTGTTGCCAAGTGCTTCGATGTAGCGTGAGAAAACAAATTCATAACCATAGTCGTTGCCCACACAGCTCATATGGCTAGCATCTGAAATAGAGATGGCCGGAAAGGCTGGTCTATCATTGCGGTATCTGCCTGTTAATTCCTCTGCAAAATGCATGGCATCACACATGCTACCACCATTGCCACAACTTAAAATTTTGCCACCATTTCGAATACTTTCTACCATTGCAGCTGCAGCGCGTTCGATGGTAATAAAATTATTTTCATTGGCTAAAAAAGTATTTAAAACGCCTTGGGCTTCTTCGAAATGTTGTTTGATAATTTGCATGGTACTGCAAAGTTAGTAGATTTTAAGGTTTAATGGAATGACAAACAACAGTGAATAATTTCTATATTAAATTATAGTAATATCGGTAAAGTATAAAAATAAGTTAAACGATATTAAGAAAAAATATTAATTTTGTGGTGGTGCGAATAGATTTAATGGATACTGAGGAATTAAAACCTACCTATCAACGGTTAATTGAAAAAAGGGACTTGATACAAAAAAGTAGGCCCTTGCCTGCCCTTGCTTTGCATAAAATTAAAGAGAGTTTAAATTTAGAATGGACATATAACTCGAACAGCATTGAAGGCAATTCGTTAACCTTAAGAGAAACCAAAGTCATCTTAGAAGATGGAATGACCATTCATGGCAAAACCTTGCGCGAGCATTTCGAGGCGCATAACCATGCAAAGGCCATTGATTTTTTGTACGCGCTTGTAAAGAAGCATTATAAGCTAAAAGTGGGCGATATTCTCTCGCTGCACAAAATTGTTTTGAATAGCATAGAAGATCATTATGCTGGTCAATTAAGGAATTCAGGGGTGCGTATATCGGGGGCTAATTTTGTGCCGCCCAATGCGCTAAAAGTGCCTGATTTGTTAGATCAATTAATAGACTATGTGCAGCAGAATCCTGATGGCTTAAATACCATTGAATT
>CAJBKH010000106.1 GCA_903953615.1 uncultured Bacteroidota bacterium | reverse complement strand
ACCCGATCTTGTTGACCAATGGGAAAATTACATGGATTACTCTAAAGGAACATGCCAAGCCATGTTTACCCCAAATCAAAAAACCATCATGAACAATGGTTTTACAACTTATAGCTTTAGAGCTAATTTAGTTTCTGCTGCCAATTTAAAAGCCACAGGTGTTGAACTTTCTAATGTTGCACCAAAAGCCTTCTTTTCAAGTTCAAAAAAAGTAGCCTGTGTTGGCGAAGCAATAACTTTTTACGACAATTCCTGCAAAGGCCTTGTTAGCAGCCGTCAATGGCAGTTCGCTGGATCTAACACCTTGTCATCAAATAAGGATACCCCAACCATAACTTATAGCAAACCTGGTAAATACAATGTTACCCTAATAGCCAACAATAGCATTGGTAGTAACACCTTGTCAGTTGACAATTACATTGAAATTTTACCAAGTGCTTCAACTATTAAACCCGAATTGAAAGAAGGTTTTGAAAGTCCAACTTTTGCAACTACTTCGAATTGGAAAATCATTGCCATTGGTGCGCCTAAACTAACCGTTTCAAGTGCACAAGCCTTTAGCGGTTCATCATGCCTTGTTGCGCCAATATCCAATACAGAAGTAGCTACACAAAAATACCAATTGGTATCGCCTATCATTGATATGCGACCTTTGAAAGGCCTGAGTCCTAAAATCTCTATGATGGTTGGCTATGTTAAAAAGACCTCAGCTTCATCAGAAAAATTGAGAATTTATGTTTCACGCGGTTGCAGCAGCGAGTGGTCATTGTTAACTTTAAAAAGTTCAAGCGCCATGACCTATAATTCAGCTGTGTTCGCTTCTAATTTTGTACCTTCTAACCAGTCACAATGGAAATTAATTACCAATAGTTTGGTGGGTTCCGAGAACGATAGCAGTGTGCAATTCATGATTGAAATTGAAGCCGGCACGACTGGCGCAGGCAATCCAGTTTACATCGATGACATTAATATAAGCATGTACAATACGTCAGTTTCTGCGATTGATAAATCAATTGATTTGAATGTGTTCCCAAATCCTGCCAACGACCATTTAACAATTCAATACCAAAACACTTCAGGCACTACTGAGGTTTGGTTAGAAAACATTGAAGGCAAAAAAGTAGCACAAATTACTGAAAGTAACACGCAAACAGGCGCCATTTCTATTGATTGGACCAAAGATCCAAACCTTGCCAATGGTATCTATTTCTTGCGAATCAAAGCCGACAATGGCTATGTTAGCAAGAAAGTTATTTTCATGAATTAGGCGAAAATTAAACAATATTAAAAAACGGTCTGCACCTAAATGGTGTAGGCCGTTTTTTATTTTTTACTGAAAATAGTTAATACCTTTGCAAATATGGCCAAGCACAAATACATCCTATTAATTCTATTTTGTTTCATTTTTTCGAAAATGAATGGCCAATGTTTAACCGACTTTTACTACCAAAAAGCCATTGAGAAAAATCCGCAGATTGAACAACAAGCCACGCAATTTTATCAATCGATTCAGCACTTTTCAAATACCCAAAGGGCGACAAAAATCGTCATACCAGTTGTTTTTCATGTCATTCATACCAATGGCGTTGAAAATATTAGCAAAGCACAAATCAAAGATGCCATTCGTTTATTGAATCTTGCATTTAGCAACAACCACCCCAACAAAGGCAATATTCGCGCACCCTTTAAAGCCATAGCAAGCAATTGTGAAATAGAATTTCGTTTGGCCCAAATAGACCCCAATGGACAGTGTACCGATGGCATTAATAGAATCTATAGTCCCTTGCATTTAAGCGCTACAGATGAGGTGAAAAATATTACAGGTGCGCGTTGGGACAATTCAAAATACTTAAATATTTGGACCGCTTCTTTTATCGACTTTCAAACCCCTGGTGGTCAAGGTGTGGCTGGTTATTCTTATTTACCATACAGCATCCAAGGCAGTAATGATGCTATTGATGGCGTCGTCATATTACACAATTGCATAGGCACAATAGGTACTGGGCGTGCCGATTTAATGGGTGGCACCTTAACACACGAAGTTGGTCATTATTTAGGTTTAATACACACCTTTAATGGGGGCTGTTTTGGCAACGATTATTGCGATGACACGCCGCCTGTGGCCAATGAATTCACCAATGGTAGTTGTCCTTCCAATGGCAATTCCTGCAACTACGATAATCCCGATTTACTTGACCAATGGGAAAACTATATGGATTATTCATCTGGCGCTTGCCAATCCATGTTCTCGAACGACCAAAGAGATATCATGCGTTCGACCCTTGCCAATTTTACTTTTCGCTCTAACATGGTTTCCTTAAATAATTTAAAAGCCACTGGTGTTGAATTAGACAATCAAAGTCCTATTGCATTTTTCACAAGCAATATCCGAACAGCATGTGTTGGCGAAGCTGTTACCTATTATAACAATGCCTGCAGAGCCATTACTACTTCGGTGCTTTGGGATTTTGAAGGTGCAAATTTAAATAGCGCTCATAAAGATACGGTGACTGTTT
This sequence comes from uncultured Bacteroidota bacterium, assembly GCA_903953615.1. Lineage (GTDB taxonomy): Bacteria > Bacteroidota > Bacteroidia > NS11-12g > UBA955 > JABMMZ01. Next base: position 9,226 of record CAJBKH010000106.1, on the reverse strand, counting down.
ATTATAGCAAACCAGGCAAGTATAAAGTGAGTTTAAATGTAAGCAATATTTATGGTAGCGACATACTAACTGCACCAGCATATATTGAAATCAGAGACCGTGTGGCGCTAATAAAACCAGCAGTATTGCAAGGATTTGAGGCACTCGATTGGCTTAACACCTCGGGCTGGGAAATTTGGAAACAAGGCGATGATGCCTTTAAAGTTGATCCAACCGTTGCATACTCAGGCAGCAAATGTTTAATTGCCCCTATTAATAACAATGCTTACAAATCGCAATTGTACGAATTGGTAAGTCCGCCCATCGATTTGCGACCACTCAAAGGTTTATCTCCAAAAATATCCTTGATGGCTGCCTATATCAGACAGAGCACTTCATCAACAGAAAAATTAAGACTCTACATGTCGAGGGGCTGTGGCGATGTTTGGGAATTATTATTTCAAAAAGGCGCCAACAGTTTGTCTTATAATTCGAGTACTTATCAAAGCAATTTCAAACCAAAAAACAAAAGTGAATGGCAGCTGCTCAGTCATAATTTAAATGTGTTCGAAAATGACAGCAATATAAGGTTCAAAATACAAGTAGAAAGTGGCGGTACCAATTCGGTGTATATAGATGATATAAACATTAGCAACTATTACAGCGGAATTACAGAAACCGAACACGCTTTTCAAGTGCAAATTTTTCCCAATCCTGCCAACCAATTTTTAAGCATTAATTATCAAAATGAATCAGGTACGACCGAAGTTTGGCTAGAAAATATGCTTGGACAAAAAATTGTTCAGGTAATGGAAGAACAATCTAAATGTGGCGCTATTGCAATAGATTTCAAACAAAATGGAACCCCTTTAAATGGTCTTTATATTTTAAAAATAAGAGCAAACAACCAAGTTATCAGTAAAAAGTTAATCTTTGCAAACTGATTTGAAAAATAACTATGCCAAAAAATCTTGTAATTGTAGAATCTCCGGCGAAAGCAAAAACGATAGAAAAGTTTCTGGGTGCAGACTATACCGTAAGGTCTAGTTTTGGCCACATACGCGACTTAGATAAAGGAGATGAAGCCATTGATATTAAAAATGGTTTTAAACCCAATTATATTGTACCCTCTGATAAATCAAAAGTTGTAAGCGAACTTAAAAAATTAGCAAAGGAAAGTGATATGGTTTGGTTGGCATCGGATGAGGACCGCGAGGGAGAAGCCATTTCATGGCATTTATTCGAAGTATTAGGTTTGAAAGAGAATAACACCAAGCGTATTGTTTTTCACGAAATCACAAAACCTGCGATTGAGAATGCCATCCTTAATCCTAGAACCATTGACAAAGATTTAGTAGATGCTCAACAAGCACGTAGAATTTTAGATAGATTGGTAGGTTTTGAATTGTCGCCTATCTTATGGAGAAAAGTAAAACCATCTTTGTCTGCTGGCCGTGTTCAATCAGTAGCCGTTAAGTTAATTGTCGATAGAGAAAGAGAAATCAATGTATTTAAATCGGTTAGTGATTTTAGAATTACAGCAGAATTATCTAAGCAAGGTGATAATAAAATTATCAAAGCAGAATTGCCACAACGTTTCAAAACTGAAGCAGAGGCGCTCGATTTTGTAACCCTTGCCAATGGCAGCGAATACAAAATACAAAACATTGAAGTAAAACCAGCACAGCGCAAAGCCGCAGCGCCTTTTACAACAAGTACACTGCAACAAGAAGCCAGTAGAAAATTGGGTTACCCTGTAGCAAAAACCATGTTGCTTGCTCAAAAACTATACGAGGCAGGACATATTACCTATATGAGAACAGATTCAGTGAATCTCTCTCAAACAGCGATTAATGGTGCAGCTGCCGAAATTAAAAAAGCATATGGTGCTGAATACAGCATGCCGCGCAACTACACCACCAAATCCGCTGGTGCACAAGAGGCCCACGAAGCCATTCGTCCTACCTATTTCGAAAACCATACCGCTGGTGATGAGCCGCAAGAAGTACGATTATACGAATTGATTTGGAAACGTTCCATTGCCAGTCAAATGGCCAATGCAGAATTAGAGCGTACCGTTGTAGACATCAATGTGAGTCGCCCAGATAAAAACTTAAAAGCAGAAGGTGAGATTATCAAATTTGATGGTTTCTTAAAAGTATATCTCGAGGGCAAAGACGATGAGGATGATGAAGAGAACTCAGGTCTATTACCACCAATGCGTGTGAACGAAATTTTAGATTTAAAACAATTGTTGGCCGAACAAAAATTCAGTCGCCCAGCAGCTAGATATACCGAAGCAAGTTTGGTTAAGAAGATGGAAGAGTTAGGCATTGGCCGTCCTTCTACCTATGCACCTACCATTTCTACCATACAAAAAAGAGGGTATGTCATTCGCGATAACAAAGATGGCATTCCTAGAAAATTCCAAAGTATTTTATTAAAGGATAATCAAATTACCACCAAAACAAATACTGAAAATGTTGGTGCCGAAAAAAGCAAATTATTCCCAACGGACATTGGCTTATTGGTAACTGATTTTCTAAGTGAACACTTCAAAGACATCATGGATTACGGGTTCACTGCCTCTGTCGAAAAACAATTTGATGAGATAGCACAAGGCTTAACTGGTTGGGTAAAAATGTTGGAAGGTTTTTACAAACCCTTTCACCAAGATGTAGATAAAACTTTGGCCACTGCCGAAAGAGCAAATAGCGAAAAGTCAATTGGTATTGATCCAGAATCAGGTAAAAAAATAATTGGTAGAATTGGTCGTTTTGGACCCTTGGTACAAATTGGTGATGCAGATGATGAGGACAAGAAATTTGCAAGTTTGCGTCCTGGTCAGACTTTAGAAAACATAACATTAGAGCAAGCTTTAGAGCTGTTTAAATTACCGCGCTTAATTGGTTCTTACAATGAAGAAAAAGTAACTGCAGCCATTGGCAGATTCGGACCTTATATTAAATATGGCAGTTTGTTTGCTTCTATTCCAAAGGACAAAGATTTATTTGCCATTGATATTGCCGAAGCCATTGAAATAATATTGGCTAAACAAAAAGCTGAGGCAGAAAAACTAATGCGTTCTTTCAATGAAGACAAAGACCTTGAAATCTTAAAAGGCCGTTGGGGACCTTATATTTCATATAAGAAAGACAATTACAAATTCCCTAAAGGAGCCGATGCAGTTGCCATGCCTTATGCAGATATCATGAAGATTATTGAAAGTTCTGCGCCACCTGCCAAAAGTAAAAAAGCTGCTGCTACTAAATCAGCGCCAAAAGCCAAAGCGAAAGCCAAGGCAAAAGCGAAGAAAAAATAATTTGTTATTTACTTTAGGTAAGACTTAACGGTTTCTTTGAACCGTTCTTCTTCATTGAATAAAAAATAAATCTCTACAGGCAATACATAGAATTTATTCTCAGGAATTAATTTCAAAAGTTCAGGTTTTAATAATTTTGAAGCATCCTTTTCTGTTACCATCACAACATCTGTTGGCCCTAAGGTTTTAAGCAATTTGGCAATATCGGCAGCTGTATAATCATAATGATCGGCAAAGTTATAAACCACCACATGCTTGTTTAGTAGTTCGCATTGGGCAGCAAAACTCGCAGGATTTGCAATGCCGCTCATGGCAATCAAGCGACCCATATTGTTATCTTCAAAATCAATTGAATCTTTCAATCCAAATGGCTTATGTGCTTTAATGCCTGTAAAAAATACATGCTGATAATCGAAGGGATTAATGGCCTGTATCATCTCAATTTTTTGCTCAAGTTTTAAATTGGCGGGGCATTTGGTTATAATAATGATGTGGGCCCGTTTATCTGCTGTTTTCCATTCTCTCAATCTACCATACGGCATCACATGGTCGTTGTAATAGGGCAATTTATAATCCGAAAGTAAGATATTGAGATTGCAAGTAACTGCACGGTGTTGATAGGCGTCATCTAACAATACAAGCTCGGTTCCATTTTTCTCAAAATAGGCTAAACCAAGTTTTCTTTCTTCTGCTACCACAACACTTGCATCAGGCAAGGTGCGATGGTACCAAAAGGGTTCATCGCCAATTGTTTCGGCACTTGATGTTGCATCGGCCACTAATAACCCTTTGGTTTTTCTGCCATAACCCCGCGACAAAATGCCAACCTTGTAATAGTTCGAAAGCCACAGATACAACATGGCAGTATGGGGCGTTTTACCCGAGCCACCTACTTGCAAATTACCAACCACAATGGTTTTCAATCGCGATTGGTACGACTTTAATACGCCCTTATCATAAAGCCTATTTCTAAGCGATGTGATGGTACCGTACAACCAACCAAATGGCATTAGCAAATATTTTAATGGTGCTTTGATACTTGCAAAAGTATAATTTTTGAGGCATAAATATTTTCCTAAGAATAGGTTTCAGTGCAATCACCTAATTTTGCTTTTTTAAATTCACATGCAGGTTAAAGACATTACATCGCTAATTGAGAAGATTGCCCCACTTCAATACCAGGAGAATTACGACAATGCCGGCTTAATTGTTGGCAGTTCGGAAATGGACGTATCGGGTATTCTACTCTGTCTTGATAGCACCGAACGCGTGGTGGACGAGGCGATAGAAATGGATTGTAATTTAATTATTGCCCACCATCCCATCGTCTTTAAAGGTTTGAAAAAGCTGAATGGTAAAAACTATGTTGAACGCACCATTCTAAAAGCCATTCGCCACAACATAGCGATTTATGCCATGCATACCAATTTGGATAACATGTTGCACAATGGGGTGAATACCAAAATTGCCGAAAAACTTGAATTAAGTCGCTTAAAAATAATACAGCCGAAAGTTGACACCCTTTGTAAACTCGCTGTTTACACACCTATTGAAAATGCCGAGGACATCAAAAATGTGTTGTTCGATAGTGGCGCAGGGCATATTGGCAATTATTCCGAATGTAGTTTTGAATCGCAGGGCAACGGTAGCTTTAAACCAGGTGCAGCCGCTAATCCCACCATTGGAACGCATGGTCAACGCCAAAACCTTTCAGAAATAAAAATAGAAGTATTACTACCCATGCACCAAGTGTCCCAAGTGCTGAACAATGTGCGCGCTGTTCACCCATACGAGGAGTTTGCTTACGATATTATTCAAATTAACAACACCAATCAAACCATTGGGGCTGGTATTTATGGCGACTTGCCCAAACCTATGGAGGGCACACAATTTTTAAAATACATTAAAGAAAAGCTCAATCTTCAGGTGGTACGCCATACGGCATTCGAAAAACCCATTAAGACAGTTGCTATTTGTGGTGGTTCTGGCAGTTTTTTAATTCAAAATATCAAGCAAATTAAGGCCGATGCGTATGTCACCGCAGACATCAAATACCACGAATTTTTTGATGTTGAGAACCAATATATGCTGTGTGACATAGGGCATTATGAGTCTGAAATTTACACTTTAGAGATATTTTTCAAGGAAATTAAAGAAAAATACCCTACTTTTGCGGTCATTTTTTGCAAAGAAAATACAAATCCAATTCAATATTTTAAATAAACCATGGTAGATATATCAATAGAAAAAAAACTGAAGGCCCTTTGGGAATTACAAGAAATCGATTCTAAAATTGACCAGTTAAACTTGTTAAAAGGTGAATTACCAATGGAAGTTGATGATTTAGAAGATGAAATTGCAGGTTTAGAAACCCGTTTAGAAAACATGCAAACTGAAATCAAGAATTACGAAGGTGAGATTGCAGCTTATAAAGCGAAGATCAAACAATTCGAAGAACTTGAGAAAAAATATAAAGCCCAATTAAATGCTGTTAAAAACAACAGAGAATTTGAAGCTTTGAACAAAGAGCTGGAAATTGCTGGTCTTGAAATCTTGGCTGCAGAGAAAAGAATCAAAGAAACGCATTTCCACATCGACAACAAAAAAGTGGGATTAGATGCTGTGAAAGAAGACATCGCTAGCCACAAAAAAGATTTAGATTTCAAAAAGAAAGAACTTAAAACCATTGTTGGCGATACAGAAGTTGAAGAAAAAGAATTAGGCAAAGAAAGAGTTGGTCTTGAAAAACAAGTAACCGATCGTTTGATTAAAGCCTACAACAGAATTCGCAAAAATGTAAAAAATGGTATTGCAGTTGCACCTATCATGAGAGGCAGTTGCGGTGGTTGTTTTTCTAAAATTCCACCTCAAAGACAAAGTGATATCAAACAACATTTCAAAATTATTGACTGCGAACACTGCGGTAGAATATTAGTTGATAATGCTGTAACAGGTATTGTGAGTGAAATCATTGTAGAGGAGGAAAAACCTAAACGCAGAGTTAGAACCCTTAAAGCTACTAAATAAGAGCATCCCATGCTTTTAAAAGCCATATTAAAAAAGAACATCTTATTAGGTGTTCTTTTTTTTATGCTTATTAATTTAGGCCATGCAAAGGCTTATTTTAAAATGACCGAACCCTGTTTAAAAGCACAGGCCTTACTTTACAAGCTGCGCATTAGCGAAGCCAATCAAATTTTATCAGAGGAGAAATCGAAAACACCCGAAAACCAAGCCATTCCTTGGTTGCAAGAATATTGCCTATACATTGGCCTTTTTATTTCTGAAAATGAAACCGATTATAAACTCCAACAGGGCAATTGGAAAGGCCTCATCAAATCGGTAGAATCGCAACCATTTGAAGACGCTTGGCACCGCTTTATCTTGTCGGACATGTATTTGCACAGGGCAGCTATGCGACTTAAAATGAATGACAACTTTGCCGCTGGCAGCGATATTAAAGTAGCCAACTCGCTTTTGAAAGACAACGAAAAGCTATTTCCTAATTTTCTTCCCGACAATAAAAATATTGGCATGGTGAGCGCCTTGTTCAGTGCCATTCCTAAAAATTATACTTGGCTTGGCAATTTATTGGGCTTTGAAGGCAACTTAGAAGGGGGCTTAAATAAAATTGAATTGTACCTGCAATCAGATTTGGTAGACAAGGAGCACCAGTGGTTGAAAGTTGAAAGCGCCTTTATTTATGCCCTACTTCAACATAATTTTCAAAAAAAATCGAAAGCGGCATGGCTCACCATTGCGCCATACACCACTGATTTCAAAAACTACATCTTATTAAATTACATGCGGGCCACCATTGCTGGCTACGCAGGTAAAAACGAAGAGCAGATTACTATATTGAATGCTAAGCCAAGCCATGCGCAGGCGCAGCCATTTTATTATATGGAGTATATGCTTGGACTGGCCAAATTAAGAAAGCTAGATGCCGAGGCCAACATTCATTTAAAACTGTTTACTGTAAAGTTCAAGGGCAAGAATTATATCAAGTCGGCCTACAGATACCTAGCCTGGGCCGAGTTAATTGCTGGCAACAACAGTGCTGCCACCACTTACTATTCACTTTGTAGCAAACATGGTCAAACATACCAAGAAGAAGACAAACAAGCCTTAAACGAAGCCCTAGACCCTATTAAATGGCCTAAGGAACTATTAGAAGCCCGCTTATTATTTGATGGGCATTACTTTCAACAGGCCTTAGATAAATTAGACAAGATTCAACCTAACACACTTGTTAATACAAAGCATTTACTTGAATTCAACTACCGAAAAGCACGTGTGCAACAAGAACTAAAAGCCTATGGCAGTGCATTGGTGCTCTACGACAAGGTAATTACTTTAGGTCAAGAACAATCTTATTATTACGCAGCCTATTCGGCATTGCAGATGGCCAACATCTATGAAACCCTCAACAATAAATCATCTGCTAAATTGTATTACAACAAGGCCATTGCTGATTTTCCAAAAAACAAGGAATACGTTAACAGTATTGAACAAAAGGCCAAAAGTGGGCTAAAAAGAATCGGCTCTTGACACGCATTTGCCGCAATAAAATTGACTTTAAAACCAATTTCTCTTAAAAAAAGGCTTTAAAAACTAGTATTATATACCAATTTATAGCTCAATTAGACATCTATTCAATTGATTTATAGCACTTTGTATTTTATTGCAAAATGCCATTTTAAATGTATAATTTAAAATACAGGATCTCAAAAATCATAATCCTAACTCCAAAAAAAAGAAGTTATTGAACAATTTAGGACACTGTGGCAAAAATTAAAGCACTGTAAATCTGTTTTTTACAGATTTTTTCTATTTTTTGGAAATCGTATTGGAATCTTTTGTATACTTGAGTATAAGTTATTGAAATCGATAGGATTATATACTTAATGAGATTAAAAACCTAAAAACATAGAAATGAAAAACTAACCGATCACCTCAAACAAAACACACTAAAACTAACTAAACTATGAAACACAACATTTACGCATTAAACAAGATTTACAAAGATTCCTTTGTGAATTTTCCGACCAGGAAATCAATTTTACTGGTTGTTCTCTTCAGCTCTTTTGCCTTTCTAGCAAAAGCGCAGCACCAAGAGGATTCAACAATTGTATTGTCGAAGAATGCCTTCACAATATCGTTTGTTCATACGCCTGACAGTTTACTAAAGTTAGAGATTGTTAACAATCAACTAGATGCAATTACCCCATTTTTCATTGAAACATATGTGAAGGGGTATTCATTAAATACAGAATCTATCACCCAATCGCTCAACAATGCCGAGGTACCAAATACCATTGAAAAAGTATACGGACCACAATTTGTTGGCTTCGGGCTCGACTATCTACCTCCTTTCGGTAATTACAAAACTTCATTTGCGACCCAAACGCGCACCAATGAGTCTTCGTCATTTATCGTAAGAATTTCGGGTACAATTAACGGTCAACACGTTATTTGGTCGAACGCTTATAGTTTATAATCAGTTCCATTTAATTCATTTTAATATGAGAACTAGCGTTAAAACCGTTATGGTCATGGTATTATTGACCTTAACATTTGCTGGCGACTTATTTGGCCAGTGTCCTTCTAACCTTGGATTTGATAATGGTGTGTTCAGTCCTTGGAGTACTTCTACAGATAGTAATTTTATAACCCCTGGTAGCAGAAGATATTACAAACCAGGTTTGAGTCCAATAATCGCAAGTTACGGCAGCACTGATAGATGGTTAGGAACTATCAGCAAACCAGATCCTGCTTGTGGTAATTATTTAACAAGAGTAGGTAACAAAGGCATCAATGCTACAGCCGATACTGTTTACCGCAAATATATCATCGATAGCTTATCAGACAAATTAACAATATATAGCCGCGGTGTTTCAGAAATTGCGCACAATTATTGGAATT
>CAJBKH010000105.1 GCA_903953615.1 uncultured Bacteroidota bacterium | reverse complement strand
GTTGAGTCCACGAATGGTGTGAAATTTTTATTTTTTAGCGATGAAGGGTGGGCCTGTGCGAGAAGAAATATGAAAATTTCTCTTTCGTGGGGGGCTTTTTTGGTTACTTTTTTGCCCAAACAAAAAAGTAATATAAACTTAATAGTTATGCAAAACCATATTTTAATGCACGAACTGCGCTTTGGGTCCATCCCGCTTTCGGGAAGCCAAATGCTTGCTCATTAAAGCTGCTCCGCAATAATCTGCTCCAACTGCTGTGCTGAAACAACACCCGATTGGCGCCACTTGATTTGTCCGTCTTTGAAGAGAATTAAGGTCGGTACCCCCTGTATTTTGTAGGCACTTGCTGCCTGTGGACTTTTATCTACATCAATTTTTATGATGGTGGCTTTTTCGCCTACACTGCTTTTTAATTGTTCGAGTATAGGTTTCATGGTTTTGCAAGGGCCGCACCACTCGGCATAAAAGTCGACTAGGGTGGGTTTGCTACCTTGAATGAGCTCCGAAAATTTTGATGCCATATTAGTTGAGGATAATGGTGGTACTTAAAATGACTTTTGATTTAATTGAATTCGAAATTAAGCAAGCCGCTTCAGATTTTTGTAAGATGCGTTCTGCTTTTTCACGGTCACCCTCGTTTTTAATTACCAAGATGGGTTCTAAAATCATTTCGGTCATTAAAAATTTGCCTTCTACTTGTTCTAACTTGCCCTTCGCATTGCAATCGAAAGCACTATAATCTAAACGCGAATTCTCTGCAATGGCCAAGAAAGTTGTCATGTAACAACTGTTAACAGCTGCAGTAAGCAAGTGCTCGGGCGACCAAATGTTTTCGATGCCTTTGCTGAATTGAGGAGGTGTTGCCACTTCTATAATCTGTTCGAGCTCAGGAGAATTAATTTCGCCTTTGCGGTCCTCTAACCATTTTAGATTGACGTTGTAATAATGTGCTTCAGTTGACATTTTAATAAAAGTTATTTTTTTGTTGTTACTTCTTCGAATGTGATATCTTCAATGTTGCCTTCGTTTTTATTGTTAGTAGGGGTTACACAACCCGCAGGGCCGCAACAGCCAACATTGGTGGCTACTTGAAATAATAGTACCAAGGCCAATAAACCCAAGAAATAATCGTGGGCTTGAAAGGCTTGCATACCTATCATAAGACTTAGAAACAATCTAAGAAAACGCATGAAATGCCAGCCAGTTAAAAGTGATTTTAATGTCATCTTAATTTGTTTTGTAAACTGCTCCATCCACCACCATTGTATACTTGGTCAAATCCATTGGCTTTTAAAATCGATTTGGCTTGTGCACTGCGCATGCCCGAAGCACAACAAGTGATAATGACCTGGTCTTTTTTCAATTTCGAATAATGGTTCGATAAATTGTTTAATGGCACATTGATAGAATTTTTAACATGACCTTGTTGGTATTCAGCTTTGGTGCGTACATCCAAAATAACAGCACCATCTTTTACCATTTGTTTATAGTCGGCTTGCGGACCAAAGCCCAATAATTTTTTAATCGCTTGTATCATTTTAGGCTTGTAATGATTTATAATAATTGACATCCATCCAAGAACCGCCATTTAAACAGCTAATGCCTTGCTGACTTAAAAAGCCATGCGCCATGCCACTTCTACCGCCAGAGGCGCAACACAAAATCAAGGGTGCTTCTAATGCTTTTAATTCTTCTAAATGTTGGGTTAATGCCTGCACTGGGATATTAATCGATCCTGCTACATGGCCTCCTCTAAATTCATCTGCTGTGCGCACATCTACAATGGTGCCTTTGTTTTGCGAAATTAATTCTGCTACGTTCATTTTTTTTTTTGTTATTTATAGATTGTTAATGCGACCTATCATACAACTGCCATAACTTTTGAGTTGTAATAATAAACCGTTTTTTTCTGTTGCTTCTGGATAACCCAGTTGTAATAGTCTGTCGATAATCACTTGGCGATCGATGGTGTCATACGCAATTTGTATTGTGTCATTGTCTATATCGACCTCCGTTTGTGAAACACCATCAATGGCGCTCAATTCTTTTTTGATAGTGCTAGCACAACCATTGCATTTGAGATTAGCTACTTTTATGATTTCAGTTTTCATTGCTCGTAGTTGTTTTTTTTGATTCAAACATATTGAAGAATAAACCACCCATCATAGCGCCATATAAACTGCTATTAAGCGGTTTCGAAGTAATGGCGCAAGTACCACTAGCGCAGCCTACATAGAAATAATACAAATAACCTCCAATACTGCCAAGAATAATACCGATAATGGTAATTTTATATTTGAATAGGTTTTGCATTTGTTTCTTTTATTACCACAAAATTACAATCACTATTTTATCCATACAGTTACATATGTTACACAATAGCTTATTTAATTTATTGTTCAGTGGAATAGTTTGGAGGCACAGGGAATGGTTTAGGTTTTAATATAACAAATAGTTCCGATCCTTGTCTTTTTGGATGTGAGTTATAACAGGGTTGAAAAGCTTTGGATTCAAAGTAAGGGTAAAATAAATGGGCGTAATAGTCGGTCGATCCGCCATAAGGAGGCCCTAATTTTGGAAACTCTACCGCGAAAAACAAACCAACTAGTTTGCCGTTTTTAGTCAATAGATTTTGCATTTTGCCAGGATAGAGCGCTCTGTACTTAATATCAAGCGCACAAAAAAATGTTTGTTCTAGAATCAAATCGTATTGCCCTTGGTGTTCGAAAAAATCTGCGTTCAAAATTTTAATGGCCCTTTGATTTTTGAATTTTTCTTGAAGCGTTTTACAAGCTTCTGAGGAGACATCCATTAAGGTGATGTTTAGAAAGCCCAATTGCAAAAGGTAGTCGGCTTCGTGTGCATAGCCACAACCCGGTATTAAAATATGAATGTTCTTGTTTGTGAGTTGGTCGATATAAGTTTTGAGAGGAGGGGATACAGTGCCCATGTCCCAACCTATGAGTTGTTGTTGGTATTGTGCATTCCAGTAAGCTGCATTTAATTTGGGATATTTGTTGTTAAAATTTTCCATTGAGAGCGTGATTAAGAAATGAAAAAAAGGGGTCGTTTTTTTAACGACCCATTATTAAGTGCAAAAAGAAGCAAAAGGTTTATTTGTCCTTCTTTATGGTTGAAATGCCAAAGGGCGCATACATCGGACAGAAACTCATAAAACTTGTAAGAATGAAAATTGCAGCGACTACCAAGAGTATAAGGGCTGTTGTGCCAGTGATACTGCCCATGAAATACAAAATTGCAATTACGACAGCCGCAAGTATCCTCACAGCCTTGTCAATGGTACCCATATTTTTTTTCATCTTTTGTGATTGTTAATTATAACAACAAAATTCAGCGTATTCCAATTGATTCTATGTAACTTATGTTACACAAATGAAATTAATAGCATGATAAAAATTTTAAAACAGGTTGATAGAAATCAGTTTTTTTTTAAAAAGAAAATTATAATAAAGTGATTTTATTTCTGCCTAATTTTACCAAACCTGCGTCTTCCATTTGTTTGAGTAAACGCGATACCACAACACGCGCTGTGCCTAGCTCTAAAGAAAGCGTTTCATGGGTTATCGAGATGGTTTTTGATTGGGCCATCTCGCATTTCTTTTGAATGAAATTCAAAATGCGTTCGTCCATTTTTTTGAAAGCCACCGCATTTATCACCTCTAACAATTCTTCAAAACGTTTGTGGTACAATCTGAAAATATATTCCAACCACTGCGGATATTCTTTGATCAAAGAGATGACTTTTTCTATGGGGATAAACAAAATTTCAGTGGCCTCTTCTGCTATGGCTTTCACTTTGCTAGTGTCTTGGTGCAAGCCTCCCAAGAATGACATGATACAACTTTCACCTTTGTTAATGTAATACAATAAGATTTCGCGACCATCTTCGTCCGAGCGCATGACCCTGATGCTTCCATTGGTAACAATAGGAATGGCATTGGTATAGGCATTCTCATTCAAAATCACATCGCCTTCCTTAAATGATTTAACCGTACCAAAGGCCATCAACTGTTCATTGATTTCTGGAGTCGCCTTGAATTCATTTAATTGTCCTAGTTCCATCTCACAAAGTTAAACATTATTTTATATTGAATGTATTTTAAAGAAAACCGGTCGGCGGATTTAACTTTTTTTAAATAGCAATACGCTTGTTTTTTATAGGGTATCATATCTGTGCCTTCAATTAAAGAAAATTTATTTTCAATTGGAATCTGCGAATTTTTGGCTTTACTCTTACTAACTCCCAGCATGGCTGCGAGTAGATGACTTAACAACAAGTGTATACAATTTGTTCAAGGTTCAAAATTAGAAAGGCTTAATTTTACACTTTCCAAATATTAGCCGAATGAATCTGCAGGAAACACCATTTAACATTATTAAGAAAGTAAGCGTCAAACCGTTTTATAAACGCCTGTTGACCAACCTTACCTTCTGGGTGTTAGTCGCTATTCTGTTGGGTATAGGCTTGGGGCATTTTTTTCCTGACCTTACCAAAATAGAAGTATTAAAAGAAACATATAAAACAAAATTCATAGGACTTGAAATGAAGTTTGGGAATACCATCACCGAGTTCATAGCCGATTGTTTTATCAATTTAATTAAGCTCTTTATTCTACCCATTATTTTTCTAACCATAGTGCTTGGCATTAGTGGTATGGGTGACCTTAAAAAAGTGGGGCGCATTGGTTTAAAGGCCCTCATCTATTTCGAAATTGTCACCACCTTTGCCTTGGCATTAGGGGTCATCATCGCTTTAATTATTCAACCTGGGAAAATTAACAAGGAAGGTTTGCATATTCAAGATCCTGCCAAGTATACCAATACAAAAGCCTTTGATTGGGTGCAGTTTTTTATGACCAATACCACTTTACAAGCCTTGTTTTTAGCCATCGTGGTGGGCATTGTTTTAAATTTTTCTAAAAAGCGCGCAGCCATTGTGCATGGTTTGCATTTGTTTTCTGCCTTTGTTTTCAAAGGACTGAAATACATCATGTACCTGGCACCACTCGGGGCTTTTGGCGGCATGGCGTATACCATTGGTAAATTTGGTTTGCACACCTTGGTGCCCTTGGCCAAACTCATGACCACCATGTACCTCACCATGTTTGTGTTCATCTTTTTTGTTTTGGGAAGTATACTGCGCTACTATAAAATTAGCATCGTTAAATTTTTAAAATACATTAAACAAGAGTTGTTGTTGGTGTTGGGGACTTCATCTTCAGAAACCGCTTTGCCAACCCTCATGATAAAATTAGAGCAAATGGGATGCAGTAAGTCTGTGGTTGGTTTGGTCGTTCCTACAGGTTATTCCTTCAATCTCGATGGTACCTCTATTTACTTATCGATGGCCATTATTTTTCTGGCGCAATTGTATGGCATCGACTTAAGTGTATGGGAATTGCTAAGCATCATCAGTATTTTAATGATCACTTCAAAAGGCGCAGCAGGCGTTACAGGCAGTGGATTTATTGTCTTAGCATCAACCCTCACAGCCATTCACAAAATACCAGTAGAAGGCTTGGCCTTTTTATTAGGAGTCGATAAATTTATGAGCGAAGCACGCGCCATCACTAACTTAATAGGCAATGGTGTAGCGAGCATAGTAATTTCTAAAAGCGAAAACGAATACCTACAAGGAGCTGAAGGCGACTTTGGGGACATAGGCAGGAAGCATAACCAGTAGGCAGAAAAAACCGGCCGAATTGTATTTTTATCATTTTTGAATTTATAAATTGAAAGATTTTTTCGATAACTTTTAAATTTATTTTAACCGCCAAGACAGAGTTAATGAGGAACACAAATAAAATTTTTTATTCAAAACACATGGCTTCAATTCTTTGAGTCCTTTGTGTTGTATCCTTTTTGTGCCCTATTTTGATTTTTTAATTGATTTTTAATGGTATCAAAGTTGCTTCGCGATGTGGTTAAAATTACGCTTTGAAATAAGTCACTACTTTCTTTTCTTTAACCACACCGCGAAGTAGCATTGCTTGCAATAAAGTTCGCAAAGGTGGAACAGCACAAAGAGCACAGAGATTTAAGGACAAAGTTGTGGGTACGGTTATATAAATTTCTTAGTGTTCTTTATTTCAAATC